>USPP01000066.1 GCA_900556615.1 uncultured Eubacteriales bacterium | reverse complement strand
TTTTCCGTCATTCGTCACAAAAATTCTTGACAGATGGATACGCTGTCTGCGGAATCTTTGTTTTGACTGACGATTGCCGCCTGTGAACATTGAATTTTTAGAGATACCGTAAGATATGCAGCCAGGTTCTCAGGCATTTTACAGCACACTTTTGAGAAATTGCTGGGTTCTCGGATTTTTTGGATTTCCGAACAACTCGACGGGGGTATTTTCCTCTGCAATGATTCCGCCATCCATAAAGAATACTCTGGTTCCTACTTCCCTTGCAAAGCCCATCTCGTGAGTTACGACAACCATAGTCATCTTTGATTCGGCAAGCTCCTTCATGACGTCAAGTACCTCACCGACCATTTCCGGATCCAGCGCCGAGGTGGGTTCGTCAAAAAGCATGATCTGCGGATTCATGGCGAGCGCGCGGACGATTGCGATACGTTGTTTTTGACCTCCCGAAAGCTGACTCGGATAGGCATCGGCTTTGTCGGAAAGTCCAACTCTTGAAAGAAGCTTCAGAGCGTTTTCTTTCGCTTCTTCTTTGCTTTGAAGCTTGAGCTGTGCGGGGGCAAACCATATGTTTTTCATGACAGTAAAATGGGGAAAAAGGTTGAAATGCTGAAACACCATCCCCATATGAGTTCTTACTTTATTTAGGTTGACACCGGGAGCGGTTATATCCTCTCCGTCCAAAATAATTTGTCCGGAGGTCGGGGTTTCAAGCATATTCAGACACCGGAGAAAGGTGCTTTTTCCTCCGCCCGAGGGACCGATTACGACAATCTGCTCCCCGTCTTCTATTTTGCAGTCTATTCCGTTCAGTACCGGAACATCCTTGACAAAGCTTTTATGAAGATTCTTAACTTCTATCACTTTTCGCGAGCCTCTTTTCCAGTTTTTTGAATATAAAGTTCAGACCGCATACCATGATCAGGTACATGGCGGCGATAGACAGGTACGGGAAATATGCGTCCATTGTTCTTGACATAACGCGCTCGGCGGCCTTTGTAAGGTCAGTTACGCCGATATATCCGATGACGGAGGTCTCTTTAAGAAGTGAAATAAATTCGTTTCCGATTGCCGGAAGTATGTTTTTCACCGCCTGTGGCATTATAATCAGACGCATGGTTTCTGTGCTGGAAAGACCGAGAGAGCGTCCGGCTTCTGTTTGTCCTATGTCGACTGCGTTGATGCCGGCACGGATAATTTCAGAAACATAAGCACCGGAATTGATTCCGAAGGCGGCGATTCCTACAAGCACAGGTCTGGTTGACCATACAAAAATGATGTTGTAGGAGATCAAAAGCTGAACAACGATAGGTGTTCCTCTGATTAGAGTAGTATAGAATTCGCAGATTGCATTCAGAATCTTCATTTTTCCGGTTTGCTTATGAAGTGTTTTGACAACCGCGACAAGAGCACCGATAACAACTCCCACAATCGTGGCGAAGAGAGTGATTACAAGAGTGTTTCCGAGTCCCTTCAAAAAAGACAGATATCGGTTTTCTTCCAAAAAGGTCATAGAAAACGATTCTGCTATACTGCTGAATATGTCCATTAGATGTTTATTCCTTCCGAAACGTTTTTTTATGAATGGATTAAAACGATGGGCTGTTGCACAATTGAGCAACAGCCCGCATAATAGATCGGAATAAGTATGAAATCAGTTCTCTGCGGAAGATGATTCACCATCGGTTCCCGCAGAGGTATCTTCCTCTGAAATGCTGTTTGCGAGATCGGTGAATTCCTGAGTCCATTTTTCAATAGAACCGTTTTCGGTAAGTTCTTTTATAACCTCATTTATCACTTCAAGAAGCTCTGTGCTGCCTTTGGAAACCGCAATGCCGTATTCCTCGACCTCGGCAACATCGGAACCGTCAGCGTTAACCAGCTTGAAAGCGACATATTTTCCGGAATTGTTGGCTTCGATGATTTGGGCGGTAAGCTTGTCGGTAACAACCGCATCAATTTTGCCGATGGAAGCGGCTGCGACTGCCGGTGCCTTATAGGGAGTGAGCGTGGAACCTGCGAGCGTGCCGTCGTTGATTAGCTTTTCAATCAGAAGATCGGAGGTGGTTCCTTCCTGAACCCCGATGTTCTTACCTTTCAGATCGCTGATGTTCTTAATGGTGTCGTTTCCTGCGGCAACAACAATATACTGTTCGGTGGAGGAGTAAGGATTGGAGAAATCAACGGTTTTTTTGCGTGTGTCGTTGATTGTGATGCCTGCTGCGCCGACATCTGCCTTTCCGGATTTTACCGATGTGCAGATGGTATCGAAATTAACGTCGTTTATTTCAAGCTCTACACCGATTTTGGCGGCGACAGCTTTCATAATCTCGATGTCAACGCCGACAATTTCATTGTTGTATATAAATTCATAGGGGGCAAAACCTGCCTCGGTATAGACAACAAGTTTTCCGGCTTTTTTAATATCCTCGATGGATTTTTTGGATGAACAGCCGGTAAATGCGAAGAGCGAAACCAGCATCAGTGCTGTAAGTATAAGTGAAAGTGCTTTTTTCATTGTCATAATCTCCTGATTTATTTTATGTAAATTCTACAATGTGTATATTATACGCCCGCATATTCAAAAAATCAAGCCTTTTTTGAATATTTTTTCAATTTTTCGAAAATTCATTATATGGCTGAAAAATACTGCGATTTTTAATGCATTATATGTATTAAATTTCAAATAATAAAGGGATAAAAACAGGATATCCGGCGAAAAATCTGACTTTTTTACTTTTCTGCGGGAGGTTTGCGCTTTGAATAGACAGGTATTATTTGTATATATTCATTGAATATACAAATGACGTGGGTTAAGTCGCGTATTGACAAATTTAGTATCTGTTGGTAAAATGAAAGCAGTTTCTGTGTTGTTTGCAGACGTAGGGCAGAAAGGAGAAAACATATGAAGCATGTTGATATATATACCGACGGTGCCTGCAGCGGCAATCCCGGTCCGGGAGGATATGGGGCGATACTTGTTTTCCGAGGACTTGAAAGGGAAATATCGGGAGGACATCCCGAAACGACAAATAACAGAATGGAGCTTTTAGGCGCGATATCGGCACTTGAACTGCTTAAGGAGCCCTGCAATGTTTTACTGACCTCCGATTCAAAATATCTTGTTGACGGCATAAATCTCGGATGGGCGAAATCCTGGAAACGGAATAACTGGACGAAATCTGATAAAAAACCAGCGCTGAATGCCGATTTGTGGGGAAGATTGCTTGAACTGCTTGAGGTACATGATGTGACCTTCGTATGGGTGAAAGGACATGCGGGACATCCTTATAATGAGCGCTGCGATACTTTGGCGGTGGAAGCGATCGAAAAAATTAAGGCAATACCGCCGGGTCCCGGCGACAGAGATACGCAGTCCTGTTTTTTATCAAACGATACAAAATGAGGACGAGGGAATAACTTCCCTGCCGGGGAAATTTGTGAAGTGTGATAGGCAAGGGATAAGCAGCTATGCCGGCAGGGCGCAAGCCGTGAATCCGGCAGTGCTGTCTTAAGAGTGAGAAGGAGAGGAGACTCCGGATTTTCAGCATAGAAATGGTATAAAGCCAATCGGTGCGGGTGACACTTAAAGGTGCCGGCAATATGCTTGAGGACGAAACAATTTATAATGTAATGTCTGCTGAAGCATTCGCTTGGCGAATGCTTGGTGCGCAAAGCCATACCCCCATATAAAAACAGCAGTATATTGATGTTTTTATATGGGGCAGACATTTCTTGATGAACTATTGAGTATGGCGTTTCGTGAAAACGCAATACCTAAGTGCAAGATTTTTAAGTAAATTAACTTAAAACTTAAAAACCTTGCACTTAGACAAGTCAAAAATGTTCTGAATGCCACATGGCGGCTGCTTTTTTTGACCTGTTCAGCAGATATGAATGTAACAAATCAGTGAATTCGATTGACAATCCGATGAGAATACGTTATGATATTACCATAAAGTAATCAATGTTAACTTTATCTGACGAACAGTGTCGATAAAGGAGTACTTTGGAGGCAGAGGAGAACAGAATTTATGAAAGATAAGAATAAAATGGTATATGATGCTCGGGAGGTAACTACCTTTAAAGATATCCTTGAAGGTTCTGCTGAGCTTTACGGAGAAAGAACCGCGTTTATATTTTCGGACGCCGGAAATATTACAGAGGTAACCTTCAGTCAGACCTTTGAAAATGTAAAGGCTTTTGCCGCGTATCTTCGTTCTGTTGTGCCGGAGGGCGCTAAGATTGCCGTTACCGGAAAGAACAGCTATTGCTGGGCTATGACTTATCTTACCGTGACCTGCGGCGTCGGCATTATTATTCCTATTGACAAGGATTTAAGAGCCGATGAGATAGAGGAGCTTCTTGATACGGCTGAGGCTTCCGCTATCGTTTATTCTCCTGAGATGAAAGAGAAGATTCTCGGATTATCGGACAAGTATCTTTGCCTTAATATGGAAAATATGGAGGAGTATCTTGAAAAGGGAAGAGAGCTGATTGCTTCAGGAGATCGCTCTTATGAGGAACACGGGATCAATCCTCATGCTCCCGGCATTTTGCTGTTTACATCAGGTACGACAGGAGTATCAAAGGGCGTTGTGCTTTCACAGTATAACATTTGCTCTAATATTACAAGCATTGCTAAAATCATGAAGATTTATCCGGAGGACAGGGCTATATCAGTAGCGCCTCTTCATCATACTTTTGAGTGTACGGCAGGATTTCTTGTTATCTTTTACAATGGGGCAAGCATAGCATATAACAGCTCTTTGCGTAAGCTTCAGTCTGAGCTTAAGCTTTTCCGTCCCACCGTTATGGCGTCGGTTCCGCTTATATTAAATACTTTCCGGAATACCATAATTAAAAAATACAGTCAAATGAGAGGCGGGAAACTTGTTCTTTCGCTTCAGAGAGCACTGTCCGATGCTACGGGAAATAAAGCAGGCAAGAAGATTTTCAGTATTGTTAACGAAACCTTCGGCGGCAGAATGCGTCTTATAGTAAGCGGCGCCGCGTCTCTTGAACCGGAAACCTATAAGGATTATGAGCGCTTTGGTATTAAGGTTTATATTGGCTACGGCCTTACCGAAACCTCTCCCGTCATAGCGGTTCATACCGATTTTTACAGCGCTCCCGACGATATCGGGTATCCGATTCCAGGAACCAAGGTCCGTCTTGACGATGTAAATGAGGAAGGTGTTGGAGAGCTTGTTGCAAAGGGACCGGGTGTTATGCTTGGATATTATAAGAATCCCGAGGCTACTGCGCGCGTTATGGAAAACGGCTGGTTCCACACCGGTGATCTTGCCAAACGCACGCCGCAGGGAACCTATCAGATAACAGGACGGATCAAAAGTATGATCGTAACGCCCGGGGGAAAGAAGGTCTTTCCTGAGGAGCTTGAGCTTTTCCTTGAAAAGAGTCCGTATGTTGCCGAGTGTATGGTTTATGAAAGCGAGACGGAGGGGGGCTCCAAGATTACCGCTTCGATTTATCCAAATGAGGAGGAAATAGCGGGAAAGCTCTCAAAATCCGGAATTGTTCCGGGCACTCCCGAATATGAGAAGGAGGAGAGAGGACTGATCAACGAGGTTATCAAGAGTGTTAATCTGAAGTTTCCCACTTACAAGCACATCGGGCGTCTCGTTATACGTAAGCGTGAATTTGAAAAAACGACGACCAAGAAAATTAAACGCAATTCTGCCGATAACCTCAGCGGGGAATAAGCAGCGATGTGAGAGTAATAACGGGATAGAAGTAAAGCGCAATGAGAAATGCGAACGAAGAAAACAGGGAAAAATTTGTCAATGCTGCGGTTAAAGAACTTGAGGAACACGGGGTATCCGACTTTTCGATGCGACGGGTTGCAAGAAGATGCGGCGTATCCTGTGCGGCTCCCTATAAGCATTTCGGAAACCGCAGCGAGCTTATGCTTGAGGTGATAAGAAGCATAAACAGAAAATGGTCCGAAGTACAGTCCAAAACGCTTGCCGGCTGCGGCGAGGCTTCCCTACGTGAAAAAATAATTGCCGTATGCATGGCATATGTTAATTTTTTGTGTACTTATCCGGAATATCAAACTATAATATTTATGAACGACCGCATTTTTTCTCCGGAATTTCTCGCAGAGAAAACGAAGCTCAGCGAGGCGACGCTCAGCCTTGCCGTGGAATACTGCCGCTTGGCGAATATGCCGGAAAAGGTAAGCAGAAGAAAGATATTTACTTTGCAGGGATATATCTACGGTGTTGTTGTGCTGATCAATTCCGGTTCCGCAGAACCGAGATCCGAAACCTTTGATATGATAAAAGCCTGTATAGAACGGGAATTTGAAACTGAATAAAAACGGGCTGCCGCGGATTGAAGCTTTTGTAACTGCGGCAGTCTGACTTTTTTGAAGCGCTTTACTTTAATTCAGCGGGTATTGACTTTTGGGGATTTTCCTATTATAATATATTATGGACAAGTTTTATACAAACCGAACGAGGTGAATATAATTTGAAAAGCAATATCAGCATACTTGTGCTGAACGGGCCCAATCTCAATCTTACCGGCACAAGAGAACCGCAGATATACGGTTCAATAACCCTTGAAGATATCAATCGCTCTCTTACTGACGCGGCGGTTTCTCTCGGAATCAGTGTCAGCTTTTATCAGTCGAATCATGAGGGAGATATCATTGACAGAATTCATTCTGCCGGATCGGAGTGTGACGGTATCATTTTAAATGCCGGCGCTTTTACCCATTATTCCTACGCGATTCGCGATGCGATTGCCTCGGTCGCTGTTCCGACGATTGAAGTGCATATGTCAAATGTCGATGCAAGAGAGGAATTCCGCCGTAAATCGGTAATTGCTCCCGTGTGTATCGGTTCTATTGCCGGATTTGGAAGCTTCAGTTATCATCTCGCACTTGCGGCGCTGATTGAGCGTTTCAAGAAAAATTGATATGGGAAGGCTTATTGTAATAGACGGTTTGGATGCCTCCGGAAAGGAAACTCAGACAGAGCTTCTTGCGAAATATCTGAAGGAGCATGGGAAAAGAGTCAGGGTTTTGTCGTTTCCCATGTACGATTCGGATAGCTCTGCTTTTGTCAGAATGTATCTGAGCGGAGCGCTTGGTTCCCGCCCGGAGGATACAAACGCTTTTGCAGCGTCATCCTTTTTTGCCGCTGACCGTTATCTTTCCTACAGGCTTGATTGGAAAAAGGATGCGGAGGATCCGCAGACAACGGTGATTGCCAACAGATACACTACCGCAAACGCGGTTCATCAGCTTGCAAAGCTTCCCCGCAATATGTGGAACGATTTTCTTTCATGGCTTTGGGACTATGAATTTAACAAGCTTGGCATACCGACTCCGGATGATATACTCTATCTTGAAATGCTTCCGGATATCTCGGTCAGGCTGCTGAAAAGCCGTTCCGAAAAGACCGGCCGTGCCTCCGATATCCATGAGTCGGATCG
>USPP01000065.1 GCA_900556615.1 uncultured Eubacteriales bacterium | reverse complement strand
AGCCCCGTTATGACCACTTCGATACCTCTCCGTATATGTTAACTCGCAAAAGCGAGATTAACGTAAATATTCAGTTTTATTAGAATTTCCTTTAAGATCAGGGTATTTCAGAAGCGATAGAATGTCGAAAACCCACACAGTTAAAGGCTTTTCGGAAGATTGACTTCTGTCTGGCGAGGAAGATTTCAAGCGCTATACCTTAGATCTCTCGGACAACTTACCGCCCATACGCAAATAAAATAACAAAGATATTATAACATAAAAAAACCGGATTTGCAATAGCAAAGTTGCTTTATTCCAAAATTTTTAACATACGGAAGCTTATTTTTATCACCTCAGGTTAAAGAAAAAGTGTTTCGCAGGTCTCTGCCTCAGTTTAGAGGATTCACTCTTGAGAATATTTTTTTAGTTTTTTCGGTTTTAAGGGTAATTTTTTCAAAAAGTATTCTAAAAGGGAGGCGAGAAAATATCCCAGCTTCATTTTGTCTGTACTCTGAGTGGATTTTGTCAACTAACCTTTATTTCAGCATTGAAATTTTAAGAGTTCGTAGGTATTTCTTTTGTGCAGCGGAAATTCTGAAGCTTTCACAACACTTAGATATGGTTCTGTTATGAGTATAGGTATCAAGCTTTCGTTTTTCCAAAAAAGGAAGCGTTTTATCATATTGTTTGGCAAGCGCGGTAGCAAAATACCAAGCAGCCATCATACTGACATAATACTCCCGGCAGTCGGCGGAAGCAACAAGCTCTGACTGGGAAATATCGTACTTTTCATCAAGAAAATATGTCATAAGCATTTCCATTCCAAACCTTACCGTGAAGCATCTGTCTGAGTTGATCCACTCACCGATTGATGAAAGAAATTGATTGCTGTCTTTGCAGAGTGCTTTCGGCCGAAGAATATCGCAGGTCGCCCAATTGTCAATGTAAGGGAGGAAGCTATTTATACGATTGAGACATACAATAGGAGCCTTTGTTTTTCCGATGATAATAGCGTGGATATTGTTTTCTTCGTAGTAGGTATGAGGAAGTTCGGAAAGAAATGCTTCCTCATTGTCAGTTTTCATGATCTTATCTGCGATTTTTCTCAGTTCCGGCGTTTTGACTCCGATCATACGGTTTATCGGAACTGTAGGAATCAGCTTTGCATTGAATTCTCGATATTTTTCGTCACGGAGTGAAAATAACAGTTCTTGTATATCTTTTTCTATCATAAATATCTCCCAAGAAAAATGCCGTTGCAATTATTCGGAATGTTTTGCAGCTTGATGGAATCATTATAGCATTCTGTCCTGAAAAATACAATCCTTCGAGACAGTAACAAGTATTTGTTTACAAAATATTCATCGATAAAAGCTGAATTTGTGGTATTATTATTTACAATATTTAAAAAGTTTTTTCTTTTCTCTGAAAGGCATTAATATAATATATTATAAAGATAAAGCAAAGTTAAATCAACTATCTTCTTAATAGCAGGAGGACAGTATTTTGCGTGAATTAGCAGAGTACTTAAAAAAGAATATCAAAGTAGCAGCAAAGAGCGTCAGGTTCAATATCAAAAAATATCTGCCTTTTTTTGCTGCTGTTTTTATTACACAGATGTTCTTGGGGCTTCTGCTGTTTTCTGCAGACAAAGCCTCTCTTACGGAAAAGCAGATTGTCGATAGCGATTATTATTATCATGTGCTCTATCGCAATATGAACGAACAGCAGTATGTCTATCTTCTTAAATACGCTTACGGCGAAAATAATAAGAGCGCAATATTCGAAATATCCGACACAAGAAGTTCGCCGGGCTACTCGGTTATGGAGCCGCATTATGATTTATATATTCTCCTCCGCGGAGATTCTCCGAGCGGAGCTTTCAACAGCTTTAAAGGACGGTTCCATGCGTCATTAATTTCGCTTGCAGATGATGGCGCCCCATTCGGATACTCCACAACGGCGCTGCTCAATAACAGCGGAAGCTCGGTCAGAGGAGGAACAGCGCTTGCCTGTTTGTTTCTTGTCATTCTTTCCGTACTCCTTCTGACGGTGCTTTATACGGTAAGAATTAACAATTACAAATTTGAATACGGTATCTATATGGCCTTTGGTGCCGATTTCAAAAAGCTTTCCGAAAATGCTCTGTTTGAGATGCTTATCGTCACGCTATTTACTTTTCTTCCCGCGGCACTGGTATCGCTGTTGATGACTTTCTTTATTCACGGCGGAGTGCTTCTCCGTTTCGGTACGATTTTTCTTCTCCTGTTTCTTTCTCTTCTATGTTCGATTTCGTCGGTATTTTTTCCGATGTTCGTGGTCTCTAAAATATATCCGATGAAGCATATTACGGCGGAGGATAATTCCAACTATGTCTCATCTCCGCGCATTTCCTTCGAGATGCTCGGCAAAGATATAAAAAAGCATTACGAGCCGTTTACGATGTTCAGATTCAGAAAATATTTTTTGAAAATTATCTCTGTTTCGGTTGCTTTTGCATCGGTTGCGGCTGTGGTATTTTTTGTTTCCGGAATGGCAAATACAAAAGAAAAAGCAATTTTTCCACAGTTCTCTCTTAATTTTTCCGACAGAGGGCTTGCCTATGATGAGATAATGCGTCAGGAGCTTTATGCCTTTGAAGGTGTTTCCTATACGAATAAATACGATGAAACCATTGCAATGGATATCAATTCGCATCTCCTGTTCAAAGAGGGAACAGTGGCACCATTTTCCGGCTTCGCGGTTCCTCCGAGCAATCGATACGGAGAGTATGCCTACGGAACCGATTCGGCAGTTTACAGAAGCTGTGACGCAGAGGTGTTGAATTATCTTGAGAATTATACCTATGAGGGAAATCCTGAGGACGTTCTAAAGCTTGAAAATGCTGTAATTGTCGGAGAATGTATCAATAATCACCGTAAGCTGAAAATAAAACCCGGAGATAAAATATATGCGGCAATTCCCGTAGACTATAATGAGGATTCAACGGTTTCCTTTGAGGAGTTGAATTATGCAACGGGGAAAAAGCTGTTTAAGCTGAAGCTTGAGGTTTATAATTATAAATATGTCGAGCTTACCGTTGCTGCTGTTATAAAGGACATTCCGAGTAACGGGTATCTGCCGGTATATCTGTCAGAACAAACCTATCTTTCGCTTGTCTATCCTTTTTCAAAATCCGATGAACGATCGGCTGAATACGACACCGTCTATATCTATACGGAACCGGGAATGACAGAGAAGGAGATACGTTCTCTTGAGAACCGTCTTATGGATTGGGCGGAATCCTACGGAAGCTTTACGGTGAACAATCTTCAGGCGCATGCAAGCTCGCAAATACTCGGAGCCATGAAAATTCCCGAGCTGTGTATAGGTATAGCGCTTCTTATGGCGGCATTATCTCCGGTGGTATGGTTCTTTTCTCAGATCATTTTCTATCGAAAGAGATATCCGGAGATGGACATACTCAGTGCGCTCGGCGCGGTAAGCGGCGAAATCAAGCATTTATTTCTTTCCGACGGTATAGCTGTGGGAGGACTTGCCGCTCTCTTTACCGGTGCACTCTCTGCGCTTCTGTTCAGGGCTGTACACTATTACGGAAATTCGATAGGCTCCGCTGCCGACGTGTTTTTCAGCTTTGAATTTCCTACGCTTTTATATATAGCAACGATTTTGCTGTCAGCAATCTGCGCTTTTGCCTCTGTATATGTTTCTTATATGATCTATATAAAAGAAAATTCCGAAAAAGCGGACATCTTCTCGGGCGAGTGACTATTTTTATAAGTATGAATGAAAGGAAGCCCTTGATGAAAAGGGCGGATGCCGATTATGCCGATACTGGAAGCCTCCAATATAATTAAGCTCTATAAACAATATGACGTCACGGTGACGGCGGTAAACAGAGTCAATCTGAAGGTAGAGGACGGGGAATTTGTTGCTATTATGGGAGCCTCCGGCTCCGGTAAGAGCACTTTGCTTCATGTCTGCGCCGGACTTGATAAAGCAAATTCCGGTTCTGTGATGATAAGGGGAAACGATATTTTAAAGATGGGAAAAGATGAACTAAGCCGTTTCAGAGGCTTGTACACAGGCTTTATCTTTCAGAAGCATAATCTGATCCCTCAGTTTACCGCGCTTGAAAATATCCTGATTCCTACTGTTATGTGTAATAAAGATGCAATCCGGTATGAGGAACACTTAAAAAAGCTGATTGAGATACTCGGAATCGGTGACAGACTTCATCATCTTCCTTCGGAGCTTTCAGGAGGACAACAACAGAGAGTGGCTATTGCAAGAGCCTTGATCAATCGCCCTCAGGTCTTGTTTGCCGACGAACCTACCGGAAATCTTGACAGAGAAAATGCCGATGAGGTGCTGAGACTTTTGCTTGAAACTAAAAAGGCGATCGGGCAGACAATTATCATGGTTACACATGATCTTGCTATTGCCGAGCATGCCGACCGGATATTTAAAATGGACAACGGGAAGATAAGACTTTTTCGCGACAGAGACGGGGTTTACAGACGAAATTCCGACGAGGAAGCGATGAAAATGAGTAAAATGTAAAAAACGATATAAAGTAATCAGAGGTTGTTCCGGAGACAGCGCAGATCCCTTTAATAAAATGACATTGGCAGCGGATGCTGCGATGTCCGGACATATTTTTTAGTATTATCCGCAGCTTAGCCATCTACTAACGGTTGCCGCTGAAGGAACGGTTTGGTAAGGAAGTATTTGAAATAAAATGGGGCTGCCTCATAGCCTTAACAAGTTGTGAACACCATATGCAATCCTAACAAAAAAATCAAGGCCATTTAAGGAATGCCCTTGATTTTTTTGTTTTGTTACTTTGGTATACGGTTCTATCTCAAAAATGCAATTTGAGGCAGCCACATTCCTTAAGGCAATGGTTTCACGGCATAGAAAATAAACTTTGTCGGCAGACCTGCGTCAAGAGCATCTTGTATTAAGAAGAAAACCTAAAGTGTAAAGTTTTCATAAAAAATCTGTCAGAAACCTTGATGCTTCATCAATTGACAAGCAAGGAAAATTTGCTTTGTTTTCGCTAATTATAAATAGCTCAGTGAACGTTAAGGCAATACCGCACAATGATTGCTGCGCAGATGCTCCTCCGGATGTTTTGGGATTCTAAACAAAAAATATAAGCAATGGCGACTCCTATAGCATTATTTTTTTGACGAATACCGGAAAATATGCAAGTAGCGGTGCTGTCAAGACGTTAGCCGTTAATTGTGCGTCGTTACCTTAAATAAAGCTTGATTTCCGGTTTGAATTAGACTCCCGCTCCCCTGCTGTAGAGGCTGTCATTGGCAAAGCCTGCAAGGAAAAGCTCTTTCATTCGGTCATTTTTTCCGTGAATATAGAGATAGGCAAAAAGTGCTTCAAGTCCGGTGGCGCGCCGATATTGCCCTGCCTTTGCACTTTTCGGTATGGCTATGTTATGGCTGTTTCTGCCTCTTTTATATACGGAAAGCTCATTTTCGTCAAGAAGCGGCAGTATTCGTTCTACTGCGTCGCTTTGCGCGGTTGCCCTGACATAAGAGAGCGCTAAAGTGTTTAGCTTTCCTACGTCCGTTTCTCCTGTCGAGAGCAGATACTGCCGTGTAATAAGCTCAAGCACGGCGTCTCCGAGGTAGGCAAGAGACGCTCCGCTCAAGGTAGGTGCGGTTGGAATTTCAAAAAACATAAGGTTCCTTTCGTAATATTTAGCTGATTGTAAAAGTCAACGATTATAATAAAATCCGTTTTTCGACGGGCTTTTCCAATGAAAAAACAGCTTTAAGACGAGCAAAGCGGGTTCGCACGCCGAGGGGAGCGGCAAAAAACCTGATTTTTGCCGTCGGAAGTAAGCGTGCTTTTCACCTCCGCGCGATTCTCAATTGTAAAACGCAGTTTTACAATTGGCTATTTATAATATTAAGGGTATCTCTAAAAATGCAAAGCAATGTTCATAGACGACAAAGAGTATTTCTCGTCAATCTAAATAAAAATTTCGCAGACAGCGTATCTATCTGTCAAGGATTTTTGTGACGAATGACGGAAAGCAGATCGAATTTGGACGATGATTTTTTAGAGGCGCCCTTAATAAAGGGATTTTTTCTGTGCAAGAATTATAGCGGTTCAAGCCGAAGATGCAAAAAGGCATCAGGGAATCCACTGTTTGAGATTTCGGAAGGTGTAAATATCCTGTCGGAATTATATAATGCAGAGAATATGCCTATACCACAGGAATTTGATTATGCCCAACCGCGATTTTGCATGAGCGGTGAGCTCGGTAACAACGGATACTACAGTATGCATATCGTCCTTTGTCATACCGTTTCCGTAAATTTGATTTTCCGCGGCATAGATCGCTTCGGAGGGTTTTACATGGAGATGCATGCCGGAGAGTACGGAATCTGCACGCGCGGCAAAGGCGGAGGGAAGCTCTTTTGAACCCGGAACAAGCCCGAAGGCGCGAAGTGTATCAAACAAAATCATACAGAGCGGCGAGCCGATAGAAGCTTTTTCGCATTTGTCCGGCGAAAGGGCAAGGGAAAACAGCTTCGTTCTGTATTTCTGCTTGGCAGAGCTTCTCTTGAATATCCAAAGAGCGGAGACGGAAGCAGTGGCGATTATGATAAAAACAGCAAGCAAGATACCGTTATTTTCTTCTGTCGGGATTTCACCGGGAGAAGTAGTGACCGGAGGTTTCGAAGCTCCCGGAATTCTTTCTGTGGTATCGGAAGGAATGGAGCTTTCCGGCGGTTTAATATTGGTAGCTTCTTCAGTGGTATCGGTTTTTTCGTCGGTATCTTCTTCCGTGTCATCGGAACCCGTGTTATAGATATATTCAGCGGAATAAGCTCCGTCGGTAAAACCGGGTGTCACTTCGTACTGCATCCAGCCGAACCCGCTTATCCATATCTCCATCCACGCATGAGCGTTTTTGTCTTTGACACGGCATTGATAAGCATATCCGTTGCTGAGATTTTTTTTTGAGAAGCTGTTCGCAATGTATCCCTCGGCATATCTTGCGCTGAAGCCGAGCTGCCGCATAATAAGAGTCGCAGCGGTTGCAAATTGAACGCAATATCCCTCTTTGGATATCAGGAGAAATTCCTCCATAGAATCATCCGAGGTTGGTTTCGGGGGCGTCAGGCTGTAGCGGTAATGATCCCCGAGATAGTCAATGACAATGCGGGCAATATCGTCGGCATGGATGACGAGCTTTTCATGGTCAGAATAAAAGGATATAGGGTTATTGCTTTCGTCGATTAAGGTGGCGACGCGGTTTCCACTCGGTAAAATGGAATCGTACATAGCTGCCGGATTGTAATACTGTCTGATCTCGGTCGTGAGAAATATATCTTCCACTATTCTGTCCACAGCGGGAGAATCGGCGGCTCCGCCGTACAGCAGATAGGCAAGCTCGGTGTATACTTTGTTGCGTTCTTTCACTTCATCGCTGGGACTCCGGACGGAGAAGGAAACGGCATTGCCGGTTGAATCAAGATTCAATGCGATATAATATTCTTTTATGAACCGATTCAGATTCTCTCTTGAGGCGTCTGT
>USPP01000064.1 GCA_900556615.1 uncultured Eubacteriales bacterium | reverse complement strand
GCGATATTTCATCATCAAAGCCAAAGCATTCCGAGCCGTTTCCGACAAGACCGACAGAAACGTACGGCGCATATTCTTCAAGCAATTCATCTTTGTATCGGAGAAAAAAACGTTCAGACAGTTCGATTCCCTTCATAAATCGCATCCGCCCTTTCGTTCAATTCTTTTTCCGTCATAAAATATCCGAAATAACCAAAGGACGGCGCGCATTTGCGGCAGGTATAGGCATAATATCCGTTTCGCAGGTTATCCTTCTCAAGCGTATCAAGCGCGGCGTCAAGACAGTTTTCTATCTTCCCATAATCTTCGAGCCGGTCATAAAGATGCGCCATATTGACATAGGTATTGGCAACGTCGGCAGTTCTTTCCCGACATGGCAAAAGGATACCGAGCGCTCTCTTGTATTTTTCTTCCGCCTCTTGATATTTTCCGACATCGACAAGAGCAAGCGCATAATTGTTACACAGTCCGGCGATACGGTAATCGTCGGGAGAAAACACCGATTCATAGACGGCAGACGCTCTTTCATAGTATGGAATCGCCTCCTCCGCTCTCCCGAACGCCTTTAAGGTCGTTGCAGCATTGAGCATAGCGGTAGCGCCGGCAGAGGAAGAATCAAGACCGAGTTCTGCCGACAGCTTAAGCCCGGAGTAAACCGATTCAAGTCCTCTTTCCTCTTCTCTCGTCTTGCGATAATATCCCATCATCTCATTCAAGACGGTAAGGAGAAATTTTTTATCGCCCTCGGCTGCTGCGTCGCGTCGGGAAGAACGAAGAAATTCTCCCGCTCCCGCCATATCATCCTTATCAAAAAAAGAATCAAGCTTTTGAATAAAATCCTGTACATTCATAAATATACCCTAAGATACCCTTTGGAAACGGCGCGGAAAACCATGCTTCCGCGCCGTCGTATTTCCGCAATAACGTCTTATGCTCTCAAAAGAATGCCGTTATGTCCGAGATTGGATATTACGGCGTCGATAACCGGCTGAATTTCCTCCATAGAAAGCGTCTTGTCCTCTGAGGAGAAAGTAAATCTTACCGTTACACTCTTAGTCGCTTCAAGCTCATAAACATCAATCACCTTTACCGATGTAAGTTCTCGGCAATGGAGCGACGTCCATGCGGAAGCGGCGTCGGAAAAACGAAAAGCGTCGGGAAGCACAATCGATAAATCATAATCGATAGAAGGAAACTTCGACGGCTCTGTGTAGGAAAGCGAATCGGCAGAAACCGCATAAAAATCATCAAGATCAAGCTCGGCACAGACAACGGCGGCGGCTTTATCAAGCTTTGAAAGATTCTGCGGATGCAAAGTACATACTACTCCGATATCGGAACCGTTTACCGATATTGCGGAGGTGTTTTTCGGATGCTGCCAATCGTACCGCGGCGAAATCTTTGAAAATTCCGGTTCGGTATGCTTAATTTCGAACGTAAGAGTGCGGAGTATCGAAATCGCTTTAAAATAAAGCTCCTTCTCACTCTTGCTTTTACTGTAAAGAGCAAGACCGAGAGTACGTCTTTCGTTGCACTCGCCGTTTTCACGAAGTCCTTTTATGACTCTTCCAATCTCAAATATACCGAAATCCTCCGAGAAGCCCTTGTTCTCATAAAGGAAAGTCAGCATAGTCGGAAGCATAGAGCTTCTGAGCGTACCGTTTTCGGGCATCGGAATATTGAGAATACGGATATTGTCTTCAACATCAATTCCAAGCTTTTTATACTTTTTTCCGTCGCACCAGATGTATGAATGAACCTCATGAAGACTGAAGCGTTGAACAAGGAGGTTTTTTATACTTCCGTCCTCGTCCTTTGAGACAGATTTTCTGACAGGTCTGAGCAGGCTCCTTGTCGTAGAGATATCGAAGTTATCATAGCCGTATATACGGGTTATTTCCTCAATGATATCTGCCTTTATGGTTACATCCTTTGTCGCTCTCCATGAGGGAACTCTGACAACAAAGTCATGACTTTTTTGCTCAACATCAAAGCCAAGCAGCGTCAGCGTCCTTACAATCTGCTCCTCGGAAATATTGATTCCCGTATATCGGTCAACAAAGCGCTTATCAAAGGATATAACAACCTCATCGTATTTTCTGACATACTTATCGGTCAGCTTTGAAGATACGTATGCTCCGGGATCAATTTCAGAGAGAAGATAGAGAAAGCGTTTGATAGCGGTAACTGTCAGCTCGGGATCGAGTATCTTTTCATATCTCATACTAGCGTCGGTGCGGAGACCGAGCCGAGAGGAGGTTTTCCGGACTGAAACTCCGTCAAAATTTGCCGATTCCAGCACCAGCGCATCGGTGTTATCAACGATTTCCGAATCAAGCCCTCCCATAACGCCGGCTACCGCGACGGGCTCGCTTCCGTTATATATCATAAGCGTATTCTCGTTTATCTCTCTTTCATTTCCGTCAAGAGTGGTAAACTTCATAGGAGAATCGGGCGTTCCGACATGAATTGCATCAATTTTCCGTGCGTCAAAGGCATGCGTCGGCTGACCTAATTCAAGCATAATATAATTCGTAAGATCGGCAAGCAGATTGATGGCTCTCATGCCGCAGTAATATAGTCTTATCTGCATATCAAGAGGGCTTCTGTTCTTTGATATACCCGATATTTCAAGGCAGGAATACCGGTAAAGCAGATCCTCTCTGCTGACGGTAACGGCTATCTCACGATCTCCGCCATAGACGATTTCCGAAAGATCAAGCGGTTTCAGCTTTTTGCCTGTCAACGCCGCAAATTCTCTTGCAATGCCGTAATGGCCCCAAAGATCGGGGCGGTTCGTAAGAGATTTATTGTCAACCTCAAAAATGATATCTTCGATAAGAGGATAAAGCTCTTTAATATCGGTTCCGAGCGGAGCGTCTCTGTCAAGCTCCATAAGTCCCGTATGTCCGTCTGCAATTCCGAGCTCGTCTGCTCCACAGCACATGCCATACGAATCATATCCCGCAATTTTCGCTTTACCGATCTCACCTGCGCATACTCTGCCGCCGACCGTTGCAAGGGCTACCTTCTGTCCGACCGATACGTTAGGCGCTCCGCAAACAATGTCAAGAATATCCGAACCGGTATCGACCTTTAGAAGATGGAGCTTCTTTGAATCCGGATGCTTTTCGACCGATATAATCTGTGCGACAATAACGCCCGAAATATCGCGGCCTTTATAGTATATATCCTCTACCTCTGCCGTTGACAGGGTAAAACGGCGTATCAGATCCTCAATATTTTCATTTGACAGATCAACGTATTCCTTGATCCAATTCATTGATACAAACATATATTTTCCGTTTCTCGGCTGAATTTATTTTATAAAGCACATCCCTGCCGGAGGATATGCCTCTCAGAAAAGGTATTTGTTTCCGATAATTGTATAAATACCGGACATTCGAAATCAAGGACTTCGGCGTTTTTCAAAGCACATAATGCTCCGATAGCATCCGCTGTTCCGAAGCCTCTATATTCGGTTAGTCTTATTTATCGGTAAACTGTGAAAGAGCTTTCAGATTTCCGCTGTTCAGAATGCGAATATCCTTTATGCCGTATTTCATCATGGCAAGTCTGGTAAGACCGAGACCAAAGGCAAATCCGGTATATTTTTCAGGATCAACTCCTCCGTATGTCAAAACATTCGGATGAATCATTCCGCAGGGACAAAGCTCAAGCCATCCGGAATTTTTGCAGGAGGGGCATCCCGCTCCGCCGCAGATAGTGCATTTTATATCCAGCTCAAAGCCCGGTTCAACAAAGGGGAAAAAACCGGGACGAAGCCTTACCGTGATATCCTGACGGAATACCTCAGAAAGCATTGTTTTCATAAAATATATAAGATTGGATATTGAAATATCCTCGTCAATCATAATTCCTTCAAGCTGGAAGAAGGTATTCTCATGGCAGGCGTCGGTCGACTCGTTCCGAAAGCATCTTCCCGGGAAGATGGCGCGGACAGGAGCGCCGTATTTACGCATAATATAATTCTGTGCCGCGGAGGTATGAGTTTTCAGAAGCTGACCGTTATCAAGATAATAGGTATCCTGCATGTCCCTTGCGGGATGATGCTTTGGAATATTGAGCGCCTCGAAGCAGTGATAATCGTCAACCACCTCATTATAATCCTCGATATAGAAGCCCATGGCGGAGAATATTTCCTCAACCTCTCTCTGAATCAAAGTAATCGGGTGATAAGAGCCGAGTCCGAGCTCCGACGGAAGAGATTCGTCATACGACTCGGCGGAATCGATAAGACGCTTCTCTTCAAGAAGAGTAAGCTCCTCCGTTTTTTCTTTGATCCGCTGTTCAATGAACTGCTTCGTCTCATTGATTACGCGTCCCGCTTCTTTCTTCCTGTCGGCGGCAACATTTTTAAGCTCGCTCATAAGCGCGGAAATATGTCCCTTTTTCCCGAGAAATTCAATCTTCAGCGATTCAAGCTCCAAGGTTGAAGACGCTTTATCAAGAAGCGAGGAAAAATGTTCTTTCATTTTTTGTGTGCTTTCAAGCATTTATCTGTCCGTTTCTCCGGCGTTTTCGTCTTGCCGTATTCTCCGCCGGAAAAATACGGTGCTTTTCGGCATAAAAATTTACCGAAAAACAAAAAAACCGCCCCATAAAATCATGGGACGAGCAAGCTCGCGGTACCACCCGTGTTCGGAAAAATTCCGCTCTTTCTTCGCCTTAATGCGGCGCGACATTCCGCTTAACGCAAAATTGCTTTTCGCGGAAAAGCTCCGGCGCTGAAATTCAACTCGGAAAGGTCTTACGGCGCTCTCAGCCCACGGCGCCGATTCTCTTGAAGCCCGTCTTCCGTATCTACTTACACGCTTTCACAGCTCATATACAATATCTTATCATCATAAAATCAAATTGTCAAGCAAAATTATTGTTTTTTCACCGAAAAAATGCTATAATAAACCGATCATAACGAACGGAGAGCTTTGGGAAACGAATATGGACAAAAGTAAGAAGAATCTTTCAGCTCCCATTTTTTCATGGGACAACAATATCAAGCCTCAGCAGATCACCTCTGATTCAAAATACCGCAATATCGGAGAGATGCTTGTCGTGCACTCCGAAAACGCCCAAAAAGCGATGCGTCTCTGTGGAATCGGTGAGGAGACGGTAAGCGGCGCAGCGTCTGATTATGAAAAATTCCGCGCTCTGATAGAAACGCTCCCGCTTATGCCGGGACACCGTGTAACAACGGTTGTATGCGAAATTATGAAAAAGGTATTCGGAATACCCGATTTCCTGTCCTACGGCACAGGGAGCAGCCGCTGTGAAAATATATGGCGGCATTGCAACAACATCATAGATGAAGAAAGCATTACCCCTTTGTCTCTCGCAGAATTGCTCGGAGTCGAGACAATGTTTTTAAGATATCTCCCGTTTGACGTTCTCCCTGCCTTTGAAAAAAGCAGCGTTAATTTATATCCGGTTTTTGATCTCGGAGAAATTTGCTCCGAAGCCGTTCTCTGCCGTCTTGCAGCGAAAAGCAAGGATTCCCGTACATTCGGTGACTTTGTATCGATTCTCAGCGAAAAATTGAACGAATTTCTGTCAAAAGGCTGTAAAGCAGTGCGAATCACGCTCTCGGATTATCATTATGAGCGTAACTCCAGAAAAAAAGAGATTGACGGCATCCTGTTAAAAATTCAATCCGGAACCTCGCTCACGAAAAATGACCTCTATCAGTTTTCAACAGCGCTTTCAATCGAAGCGGCTTCCTTGATTCGAAAGAAAAACCTATGTCTGATTCTTCAAACGAAGCAATCCGCCCCGTCCGAGCTTGTAAAGCTATACGATTATCTGAAGCAAAACCTCATCGTCCCCGAAACGCTTCTGATTTCTTCCCGTCCCGAAAGCTTTTCCGATTTCATAGACCTTTTCGCATTCCGAACCGAAAAAGGGCTTCCCGGAATTATTCCTGCCGTACAAGATCCTGTCAAAGCGTCCCTCAGATTTCCTCTTGGATTTCTCCTGCACAATGCGGAGGATATGAATGACATAACCGACTTCGGAAGATTTTTTGAAACGCTGTCGCCCGATATCATCGAAATAATACACAAAAACGCGATAAAAAGATTCCTATCCGATCATTAATTCCGTTGCTCCTGTGTTTTTTCTTTGATACACCATTGGATATTCAAACTCAATATTTCATATTGCAGGGACTGACCTGCAAAACATATATAAACATATAGGGCACCTCTCGTAATTCACTGTTCATAGACGGCAAAAAGATTTTTTGTCAGTCAAAACAAAAATTCCGCAGACAACGTATCCTTCCGTCAAGGATTTTGGTGACGAATAATGGAAAACAGCTTGAATCGGATTCGGGCAGTGAATTTTGAGAGGCGCCCTATAAAATAAAAAAGCAACATACCGCCGTACGCGAAAAACATTCTCCGTATTTTTCGCATCCTGTAAATTATCCTACACCGTCAAAGCAACGGCACATACAGTCATAATTCTCTCGTATATCAGAAGAAAAAGGCAAATACAAAAGCTAAAGAACATTTTACCGTATTGCCAGGCTTTCAATCGTTTCTTTCCTCAGTGACCAATGAATACATTTTCATATCCAAAACCCTGCCGTTTTTAACGGCGTTACTGCGAAGCAATCCTTCAATATGAAAGCCTGCTTTTTCAAGAACCCGACAGGAAGCAGAATTATCCGAAAACGGCTCGGCAAAAATCCGGATAATATTGGTATATTCAAATAGATACCGGCATAACTGCTTTACCGCTTCGGTCATAATTCCAAGATTCCAATAATCCTCGGATAAATAATACCCGATTTCCGCCGTTCTATCGTGTATATTCTCCTGACGGAAGGCGGCAATACTCCCAACTGCTGTCCCGTTTACGTCTATTGCAAAGGCAAAAGTCGTATTTTTATCCGATAAAAGCATTCTTTTTATATATTCTTCTCCGTCCTTTTCCGTATACGGATACGGTATACCGTCACGCAAATTATCTAATATTTTGTGATTTGACAATATTCGGGCTATATCCTTGGCGTCGCTTATTTTCCACTCTCTTAGCCGACATTTATTCATTTTACTCTCCATTCTGCCGCCAAAGCGGCGGTACAAACAACAAAGAATTACTCCTGTGCTTATGAAAGACACAAAAACCGGATACCGCATTTTTAAAGCAACACCGCCGGGTCCATGGCTTGCGTCCTGACGGCATATCTGCTTGTCCGTTTCCCGTCGCACTTCACAAATTCCATCGGCAGAAGAGTGGTTCTTACCTCCTCAATTTGTATCGTTTGACAGAAAATAGGACTGCGCATCTGTACCTCCGAAACCCAGCTGTATTGCCTTAAGAAGAATTTGAGTCTGGACCGGATGCGCTCTCTTCAAGCTCAATCCGTCTTTCGCGCGATATTCCCTTTTTCTGCGGATGAAAACGCTGCTTTTCTACTTTTTATAAGTGAATCGGATTCTGCCTTTTTTCGAAAGCCCGTCAACGCTCTCTATAATCACACGCCCTTTTCCGCGCAGGGACAGCTTATCTCCCTTACCAACGACCATATCGCCTTTTATGCTGATGATACCGTTTACTGCC
>USPP01000063.1 GCA_900556615.1 uncultured Eubacteriales bacterium | reverse complement strand
GAGCCGGATGGCTTTCTGCACGTCACTACCGGTATCATAGATACTGCCGAAGCGCTCAAACTCTCCAAAGCATACGGAACGACGCTCACGGTATTCCTTGCCGCCGTGATGATGAAATCGATTTACGATATACAAAATGAAAAGGTCAAAAACCCGAAAAAACGAGAGTCTGTTCGAATCCTTATACCGGTGAATCTACGCAAGCTTTTTGACAGTGACACCATGCGGAACTTCGCTTCTTATATCACTCCCGGCATAAACCCTAAGCTCGGAGACTATACCTTTGAAGAAATGGTCAGTGTAATTCATCACAGTATGGCTCTTGAACTGAATCCGAAAAAAATGTCGGCAAAATTCACGACAAACGTAAGATCGGAGCAATCTACGTTTCTTCGGATCATGCCGCTTTTTATCAAAAATTTTGCCATGAAGCTCGTATATAACTGCGTGGGAGAGAAAAAATCAAGCATATGCATGTCAAATCTCGGACTTGTCTCTCTTCCCGACGAGCTTGCAAAATTTGTAAAACGAATCGATTTCGTACTTGGCGTTCAAGCAAAATCTCCTTGTAACTGCGGAATCTGTTCCTACGGCGGAAAACTGTATATCAATTTTATCAGAAATATCAAAGAACCTGAGCTTGAAAGACGCTTTTTCACTTTTCTTCGTAAACAGGGACTTCATATCCTTATCGAAAGTAACCAGCGCGAAGAACACCGCGGCGTCATATAATGGAAAGGAGCATTTATCCATGTACTGTGTCAAATGCGGAGTGGAGCTTGCCGACAGTGAGAAAAAATGTCCGCTTTGCGGAACGGAGGTTATCTGTCCGGGGGAAACGAGAAAGCTTGCTCCCGCTCCCTACCCGCCTTACCCCGGAGTATCCTCCGAACATGCCTCTAAAAGCGGAATTCTGTTTGTTCTGACCGTTTTGTTTCTTCTCCCCTTCCTGCTTTGTCTTATCTGTGATTTCAAGATAAACGGAGAACTGATCTGGTCCGGTTATGCTTCGGGAGCTCTGCTGCTTTTATACATTTTAATTGTTCTTCCCATATGGTTTAAAAGACCGAATCCGGTGATTTTTATACCTATCGATTTTGCCGCCGTCGGACTGTATCTGCTCTATATAAACTATGCCACCGGAGGAAAGTGGTTTTTATCCTTTGCCTTTCCGATCGTCGGCGGTGCCGCGCTGATAACTACCGCCGTCGTAGCCCTCACAAGGTATACAAAGGGAGGAGAATTGTTTATATATGGCGGTGCATTAATCCTCACAGGAGGTCTTTCTGTTCTTGCAGAATATTTGATGTGCATGACCTTTGCAAATGTTAAAATGTTTATCTGGTCACTCTATCCATTATCTGCCCTGTTCATAATCGGTATGACGCTGATTGTCATCGGTATCTGTAAGCCACTGAGAGAATCGCTGAAAAAAAAGTTATTCTTCTGAGTTATCCGTTTCCTTACCTTCGTCCTCCGTATAAACATTTGTTTACGGAGGTTTTTTGTTTCCCTAATATTAAGGTAATACCGCCGAGCTCACGGCTTGCGCCTTGATGATGCACCTGCGGGGCAATTCCCCGTCATCCTTCACAAATTTTGTCGGCAGAGAAGTACTCCTCCTCAATTGGTATTGTCTGACGAAAAATACGACCGCGCTTCTGTACCATCAGAAACCCGGCGGTATTGCCTTAATTCTTTTAATTCAGAATATTTACAGATATGACATGATTTCATAGAAGAAAAGGAGTATAATGGAAACAAAAAAAGGATAATTTGTTTCCATCATGAAAGATAAAATAATATATGAATCCATAAAGAGCCTTCAAGACGAGGGCTTGAAATTTTCTGTTGACACATTAGCCGAAAAGCTTAAAATATCCAAAAAAACGGTATATAAGTTTTTCCCCACAAAAGAAGCTCTTGCTTTAGCCATATATGAAAAATACTACTCCGAGGCAAGAAAAAAAGTAGATATGATCCTTGGAAAACATGAAAGTACTCTGAAAATTGACTTAATGTGGCTATATTATGAATCAAAGAAAATGATTCGGAGTGAAATATTCAATAAATATAACCTTAATGACATCATACATGCCTATACCTCAACACAGAACAATGCTCTTTGGGAAACTATTTCTTCGGCGTTTATAAATGATAACGATAAGAACACAGAAACACTTCGAATTATTATTGACGGTACATTGGAAAAGCTTTGCGATTCTGAAATGAATCCGGAAAATGTCATAGAAAGGTTGGTACAGTTAATATGATAACAAACATCCTCCGTATATTTGCCATCATCTGCGTTGCCATCGTCACAGGAAAACTCATTTCAAAAATAAAGCTTCCTTCTATTCTCGGATGGCTGGTAACGGGAATCGTTTTCGGTCCCTATCTTGTAGAAGTGGTTACCTTCGATATGATAGACTCCCTATGCTATAAAGTATTTATTAAGGCAATACCGCACAATTATGACAGTACAGATGCGCCGTCAGATTTTTCGGGATTCAAAATAAAAAATACAAGCAATAGCGGTTCCTATTGCGTTATTTTTTGTGACAAATGTCGGAAAATATGCAAGCAGCTGTGCTGTCAAGGCGTTAGCCGGTAATTGTGCGGTGTTGCCTTAAAAAGTTTCCATTCATTTTTGAAAACGGTATTGCTATTGTTCGAGCTTTAGAATATAATATTTACAAGTACAAACATAGTGATTCGGGAGATTATTATGGAATTTATATCTGCAAGAGAAGCGCTGATAAATGGGGCATTTCTCAAAGGAGAGTAGCTGTTTTATGTTCTGAAAAAAGAATTGAGGAAGCAACTATGATAGGTAATATGTGGATTATACCTACTTCGGCAGAAAAACCGATAGATGCAAGAACAATAAAAGCGAAGGAAAAACAGTTAAACCTTTCTTGAAGTGGGCAGGCGGCAAGAGTCAACTCCTCAAAGAAACTGAACGCTATTATTCATTTGCGGATGAGCGAATTACAAAATATGCTGAGCCATTTGTTGGTGATGGAGCAGTTTTGTTTGATATACTCAGTAAATGTGATTTGGAAGAAGTTTATATCAGCGACATAAATGCCGAGCTTATAAATACCTATCGCATTATTCGTAATGATATAGATGCTTTAGTCGATATGCTTTATACAATGCAAAACGATTTTATTCCGTTAGATACGGATGCTCGTAAAGCATACTATATGGAAAAGCGTGAGTGTTTTAATGATTTGAAAGTCAATAGCAATGAGAATATTAATATTGAAAAAGCAACATTGATAATTTTCCTTAATAAGACTTGCTTCAACAGTTTGTTCAGAGTTAATAAAAAAGGTTTGTTTAATGTCCCTATGGGCACATACAAAAATCCTATGATTTGCGATAAGAGCAATCTTCGTGCAGTATCAGAAAAATTGCAGATTGTTACAATCGTATGCAGAGATTACAGAGAATCGGCTGACTTTATTGATGAAAATACTTTCGTTTATTTTGATCCCCCACATTATAGACCTATTACCGATACAGCAAGTTTTACGACATATACAGAGAATTTGTTTAACGATAAAGAACAAATTGAGCTTGCAAGATTTGTTGATGATATGCAAAGAAAAGGCGCAAAGGTTATTGAAAGAAAAAAATACAAAAGGACGTATACTCGTTATGAAACAGAAAGACTATGTTATAAATGCAATGGTGAAAAACGGAGGCTATGCAACATTTCAACAATTAAATCAGTTAGTTGATTTTAACACTTGGGGCACAAAAACGCCATTCGCCTCTATAAGACGTATTGTTCAAACAAATGATGAATTCTTTAAAGTTCAGCCTGGCTTATGGGCATTAAAAAAATACGAAAATGACGTGTTAAAAAAATTTAGAATAACAGAAAAAAACGAAAAAAGTATAGAAGAATTTACACATTCGTATTATCAAGGAATAATTGTTGAGATAGGTAATCTTAGGCAACACAAAACATATGTTCCGCCGCAGGATAAAAATAAGATGTTTTTAGAAACAAAATTATCTAAAATTACAACAATAGATAAGATATATGATTTTACATATCCTGAAATATTACGAAAGGCTAAAACGGTTGATACAATATGGTTTAATGAAAGAAATATGCCGTGTGCTTTTTACGAGGTAGAGCACTCAACAGATATTAAAAATTCGTTAAACAAATTCTATGAGTTACAGGACTTTAGAGCAAAATTTTATATAGTTGCAGCCAAGGAACGTAAATGTCAATTTGAGGAGATTATTCTTTCATCTATTTATAAACCTATAAAAGATTTGGTCGAATTTGTAAATTATGATGCTTTAATATCACAATATGAGCATGAGCATAATTTGAGCAGGGTGATATGATGAAAAATATATAATAGCATAGAAGAAACTGTTGTAGATGAGTTTGAAGTGAAGGCACATATTGCCGAAGAATCTATGAAAATTGCCGAGAGAAGTATAAAAAAGGAGATTTTTATTAGAACCCGGTAAAGCTCAGTTTAGAAAATTATGTATGCAAACACCCATAGGCGAGGAAACTGAATGGTACGAGTTTTATAATTAATTTGTTTACAGGATGAAATAAATATTGTTAAAGATGTAACCTCTTATGGAAACATGTACAAAGAGGCGGCAGTCATTCAAACTCATAATTAAGGAAATACGGAACATGGCAGAAATATCAATAGACTGCACTCACCCCCGAAATACCAAAAAAACTTCCGAAATATAGATACCAAACCGGAAAAATAGCTGTAAAAGAACAAAACGATCATTTTTACCAAAATCATCTTATAATGGTTTATAAGCTTAAAATTAGAAAACAAAAAGCAATAAAATGAAAAAATATTTGATTGCAATAAAGGATTTTAAAAATCAAAACTGTTTTATTACGATTTGTAGCGATAAGACTGATTTTTCTGAACAAATATTTCCAGCATACGGATCCATACCGTGTGCAAACAAACGAATTTTCTTTATATAATTATAATATTGGGTGCGACAGTATTTTTATGATTGATGGAAATTTTATGAAGTAACGAGATCCTTGCCGTTAGACAGAGATATAACAATTCATTTTAACCAATCCAACAGCTTGTCTCGCTTTTGATTTTATATTTATTTGAAACACTATACAACCCGATTTTTGTTTTCCGTTATTCCTCTTGCAATCTCTTTTAATTTGCGTTATAATAATTTTGTAGCTGTTTTTCAGGAGGTTTTTTAAATGGAAAACACCGGAGCAAGAATTTTCACTAAAAACGACACCGGGTTTATTTGTCGGAACTGCGGAAAAGAGGTTCTCCCTCTTGGATACAGTTCCCGGAACCACTGTCCCTTCTGTCTTTATTCTGTACATCTTGATATCAACCCCGGTGACCGTCTCAGCGAATGCGGCGGACTGATGGAACCGGTTGCCGCCGAACCCGATCCCAAACGAGGATACATTATCACCCACCGCTGCCTTAAATGCGGGGTACTCCGCCGCAACAAAGCTGCCACAAATGCCCTTTCTCAACCGGATAATATTAAGAAAATCATCGCTCTTACCGTTGGAAAGCTATAAAAAAGAGAGAGAGAGCTTTCTGCCCTCTCATGAAATGTATCATAGCTTACAGCCGATATTTCATGGTAAAATCAGAACTTGTAAAGGAGAAATACACTATGAAAGAATATCAAAACTTGATTGGAAAAATTATTGTTGCCGCTGCGATTATTACGGGATCTGTGATTATTGGCAATGCAATCCTTGAAGCAAGTGGCAATATTGGTAGTCAAATTGCATCTGCACTAAATACGATTGCATCTCAAATTCAATAACAGTTAATTCCAATTTATCGGGCAAATCAATCCCCATATTATATTTGAAACAATCCTGCCATGCGACGATAAATAAAGCCGTTGCGGAGCAGATGAAAAACTTTTTGGAAAGTAGTAAAAACAGAATTTAACGAGGTAATTTAAGTGTTAAAAAAGGAATTACGAAGCAAGACTATCAAACGAAGAGTAATAGAGATAGTTCTCTTTGTTTCTTGTATGATAATTGTCATTTTATCACTTGTATGGCGAGAGCAAGGCAAAGTGGTTGAAACGGTTTGGGGGATGCAGTTGATTTCCTATTCTCGTACATATTTGGTTATTCCTGCGGCTTGCGGATTTTTCATTTCTATTATGTCACTCATTACTTTCGTTATAGATGTACTTTACTGTGGCACAAAAACCGCTGAAACGCAAAATGATAGTATTTTGATTTACACCGGTTTACTATGCAGATCTCTTTATATCAACGAAGAAAAAGCAGATACACTTTTAGGAAAAAGTTATCTTGAAGGAAAGTTGAGTGACGGGGTACGGCTGACAGCATCTTATCAATTTTTCAACTCTTTTCATTTGACGTTTTCCGATAACAGAACGCCGATTGATTTATAAATTGGAATTTAGTTATATTAAAAATGTCCATTCGATTTTCTTTTAAGAAATGAAACCGACAGAATCTGCTTTGCGGAATCTGTCAAATTGGTGACAAAATCAAGCCGGGGCATTACCCAAACTCCATTTAGCTTTTTGAAAAAAGCTCCTTAAAAACCCGCAAAAACTTTTGAAAAAAGGGTCTTAAGGGTGAATTCCCTATGCAGCGGCGGGACGGAGCCCTATGACATGCTTTGTCTTTAGCAGTTTATTCTTCTTTGCCTTTTTCTTTTCAAGAAAAAGTAGCGGTATAAGACAGAGTTCCATAAACATGCACCTCAGCAGCATGGATATTACCTCATTCAGAGTTTTTTTGAAAAAACCCTGAAAATTCTCAAAAACTTCGCTAAGATCACACAGCAAAAATCCGAAATTTGTCCCTTTATTATGTTAAATCCAAAAAAGAAAAGATATACAAACTCGCCAATACGAAAGGAAAAACTAAAATGTTTATCAACATCGGAGAAAAAATCAAGCTTCACAGAGAGGAAAAGAAGGTATCTCAAGATGATTTTGCAAGATATCTCGGGGTGACCTGTAAGGAGGTACTCAAATGGGAAAACGGAGAATTATATCCTGATTTTGAGCTTATACCGACAATAGCAAACTATTTTGGCGTTTCCACGGACGAACTCCTTTGCATGGAAATGTTCGACAATGAAGATAAAATTCGCGAATACACCGACGGCTTTTACGAAAAAGTCGCCTCCGGAAACATAAAGGACGCCGTCGAAACAGCAAGAGAGGGTATCATGCATTTTCCTGATGAATACCGCCTCAAGGTTCTTCTTATGTACGGACTGTATCTAAACTGTGACAGGCCCGCTGCAATAAAACATTATTCGGGAGAAATTCTTGAAATCGGGGACGATATTCTTTCCCACTGTACAGAGGATCCGATCCGTCTTGAAGCAAAACGGCTGCTTTGTCTGCATTATTATGAGGATCTGAACGACACAGAAAAAGCGCGAGAGATCGCTATGTCCCTTCCGGGAAGAAAAATCTGCCGCGAGGACATGCTCCCCATTATCTCGGAAGGAGAAGCGAAGCTGACCGCAATTCAGGAAAATATCTCCTCTTATACCTCTCTCCTTTCCTCCGCTATCACTTCCTATACGGAAAACGAC
>USPP01000062.1 GCA_900556615.1 uncultured Eubacteriales bacterium | reverse complement strand
GTGGGGGTTCAAAGGGGGAGAAACATTGAGCAGTTTTTCTGCTTTTGCTGAAAAACGCTCAGGTTCTCCACCTTGTAACTTTCTTTGCGAGCGTTTCTTTCTTTATAGAAAGAAATGCGGAAACCGTTCCCACTCTTTCAAGAGTAAAATAAATTATTATTTATCTGCAAATTATTCTCCATATTAATTTAAAAAGTATTTGGGAGGAAATTTATGTCTGATACGCTCAACCTGGAAAAAACGCCGGAATTTGTTTCCTGCCGGTATTGTCAGGACGGAGGGGAGGCACATTGTATAGTTTCTGACGCTGAAAACGATATGATTATATTTCTTGTCCGCGAACAACTTTTTTTCGGTACGCAGAAACTTGTGGCGGGAAGATATATGATACTTCGTGCCGGGGATACCGTGATACTGCGCGAGGACTTTCCGGAATATTTTTTGATATATTTCAGAGGAATCTATACCTTGCCCGGTCAGAATATACCGATTTCGGGTAAATTCGACTATAAAAATTCAGTGAAGCATTTTAACCGCTTGCTTGAAATACGAGATAAGCTTCTTGACGGTCAGACAGTTTCCGTAATAGAGCAGGAAGCTCTTTTCTGCAACATTTTGAGTGAGCTTTATTCGATAGAAAGTATGTCGGGAGGCGAATATCTTGCCAAGTCGATTATGCAGGATATAATTGACGGCTATGCGTCAGACATCACGCTTGAAAAGTTAAGTGAAAAGTATTTTTATTCCAGAAACTATATTATACGTGTTTTCAGAAAAAAATATCATGTTACACCCTACCGTCATATCATTCATTTAAGAATAGAAAAGGCAAAGCAGCTTCTCAGTTCCACCGACAAGCCCTGTCAGGAAATTGCCGAAATCTGCGGTTACCACGATATGTCGACTTTTTATAAGGCTTTTGTGTGTGAAACGGGGGAGTCCCCCGAAAGATGGCGAAACCATTCGGTATCCATTTCGGAGAGTGATTACAGAAGTGAAATACACGCGATAAAGGGAGGAGAATAGACTTTTTTGTCTTCGTACAGAAGCTATTGGGACAAAACCATGCCATTCTTATCGGTGTTTTCTGTGTAAGAAAGAATCAATTTGAGGCTTACTTCGGCGGTTAAGGCAATACCGAGGGGCTTACGGCTTGCGTCTTGATCATGTACCTACGCAGTCAGAACCCGGCGGTATTGCCTTAATATACGAAGAAAGACGTTGCTTTTTTCGGCATATTCTTTGGTATTTTCTATAAAGAAGGAATGTATCTTATGTTTCTGCTTCCGGCTTTTTCAATTGCAGGCGTTGTGTGATAATTGCATGATATTGTTTGAATTTTGTATTTTAGTTTCTTGCGCTGTCATGATATAATTGTTTCAGGCTTTGAAAAAGCCGCTATTTACGGAAAAAGGACGATTACGGTATGGAAAGTATTGATATTGGCAAGGTAACGCTTGAGGGTGAGCTTCGGTGTCGGGCTCTGAAAAATTTTGCAAGACTTCATGACCGCATATACAGACCGGGAGTAGCCGGGCTTGCTCCCTGCTGCTGTGTAGGCTGGCCGGGGGATTGGGAGGGCAGAACAATGCTCGCTCTTGTTCTCGGAGAAGAAACGCTTCATACCAAGGCGGCATATCTTGATAAGCTTATTGAGTGGATATATCAGCTTATGAATGACGAAGGGTACAGAAGCGAACCGAATGATAAGCTTGATTTAAATGATATAAACGAGCAGATGCACTCAGCGCAAAATTGGATGATGCGGGCGTTTATGGAATATTATCGGATTACCGGAGAGAAAAAGTATCTCGATACGGTTAAGGTTATGCTTAAGAAGCTTTATCTTCCGATAAAAGACCATCTGATTCATTATCCGAAAAGCGCTTCAGACCGTCAAGCTGCTTCCGACAAGGCGGTGATCGGACATACAGCAGGGAGCTTTCGCGAATGGCGTCTCTCTTCGGATACCGGCTGCATTTTTATGTCTTTTGACGCTCTTGGTCAGGCATGGTCGATGATAGACGAGGAGCCTTTACATAGCGAAATTGGAGCCCTGATTGACGCTTTGCTCAATGAATTTCGCCATATGGACTATGTAAGGGCAGGGCTTCAGACGCATGCGACGCTTACCTGCATGAGAGGTGTTATGAGAATATACCGGATATCGCATGACGTGTCTCTGCTCGAAACGGTGGAAAAATATTTTGAAAACTATATTTCATACGGAATGACAGTTCATTATGCCAATATCAATAATTTTCTCGGTGCCGGTCATACAGAGCCGTGTGGTATAGTGGATTCCTATATGCTTGCCTGCCAGCTTTGGGAAGAAACAGGAAAGCGGAAATATCTTGATTATTCTCACAAAATTTGGTGGAATGCTCTGATGAGAGCGCAGCGGGAAAACGGCGGCTTCGGCTGTGAGACTACGGGGCGCGACGGTATTCTCGGCGTTTTTGAGAATTTTTATGAGGCGTATTGGTGTTGTACTATGAGGGGCGCGGAAGGGCTGGGTTATCCTGCAAGGCATGCGCTTTATGAGGATGACAACTCTTTGACATTGCCGTTTTTCTTCGATTTTACCGCTGAATTAAATGACGGGACGCAGGTTCAGGTAAGAACGGAATATCCCGAGAGGGGAGAAGTAAGCTTCAGAGTACTTTCGGGAAACGGAAAAAAGAAAAAGCTTCGCTTTTATCTTCCCGAATGGGCAGTTCTGCCGGAATTCCGAATTAACGGTGAAAAGGCTGAATCGGAAAAAGATGGCTGCTTTGCCGTCATCGAAGCGGCGCTTTCGGAGGGAACACTGTTTGAAATGAGCTTTGATCTTATCCTTCATGCGGAGCCCTGTCGCCGTTTCTGGCATGAGAACGAGGAGAGATGTACGATCGAATATGGCACGCTTGTTCTCGGAACCGAATCGGACTTTGACGGCGTTGTAAAGCTTTCGGAACTCGTGCCAGACGGAAAGGGCGGATTTGATGCTTATGGCGTAAAATTTGCGCCTTTTCATCAGGATTATCTTATGGAACGTGAGATAGTTATGAAGCTTAAACGTCGGATTTTATTCAAAGTTGAGACTTAAGACAACACTGCACATGCATGGCTAACGCCTATGTTGCGCATTTGCTTGCATCTATGTCATCAATCTTCACAAATTTCTGTCCCGACGAAACTTGTGAAGGTTGACGGGGAACGAACAAGCAGATGTGCCGTCAAGTCGCAAGCCGTGAACTCGACGATGTTGACTTAAGGAAGCGACGATTAAAGCAGCGATTCCTTAAGTCGGGTTCGAACAATCGCAATAGATTCTGAGCGCCGAGTTTATATTCATTTAGAATATAAATTTTGTTAAGGCAATACCGCACAACAATCATTGTGCGGTATTGCCTTAAGCGATTACGTTAACGCAGAAAATCCCCATAGAGCAGTTTTCCTCGGTTTGCCAGGATCTGCGCTATGGGGAGTTATTTTATTTGATGCCTGCCGAACAACCGAAAAACGCCATAAATAGTGTTTACCGCACCACCATATAAAACAGCAGTATATTGATGTTTTTATATGGGGCATACATTAATAAGTCAATTCTTTGCGTTTTGGGTTGTTCATGTGCAAGAGTTTTACACATTTCTGCGTACCCCCTTGCACTTACAGAATGAGTGAGTTCCACTCTTTTGTAAGGCAGGTGGCAATCAATGGAAACTGAGAGGGGCTGGATCAAATTGAGATTTTTGACCTTAACCTTATACAAAAGAAATAAAAGCCAAGATCAATCGATTGAATTTGACCTTGGCTTTTGTTATGGTTGCACATAGCGTTCACAGCTTGTTAATGCTATGAAGCAGCCCGGCGCAGAATGAACAGCTTGTTCATTCTGTGCTAAGCAAGAATACATTCGTGGTTATTCAGCAGATACTATTTGAAGGTAAATTTATGACGGGACGGAGCCGGACGGATCGGCTTCGCTTTTGTGATCGGAATGATTTTCGGAAGAGGCATTTTTGATTTTACCGAAAGAAAGAAGTCTTGCTAAAGCATACAGGCTCATGGTAAGCTCAGCGAAGGAGAGCATGATTTCACTTCCAAGTCCTCCGGCGCCTGTTGCCTGGGCAATAAGAACCGATACGGAATAAGTGACGCCGAGAAGCGAGGCAACCGAAGCGGAAGCGATATAATAGCCGGCGCGCGGCTTTCCTACCCGTGTTCTGAGTTCTGTGAGAAAATACAGCATTATAGCGGCAAGCGAGATCTGCGAGAGTATTTTGACCGGGTTGTTGATTGCAGAGGTGCGGTCGAAATAGATTATCATAAGACATGCCGCGATCCAGATGACGGGGAAAAAACCGAGCGCGGTAAGAGCGGGGGTGCTGTTTTTTCTTGTAAGCGCAGTTAATATCAAATAGGCGCCTGCGGGAATTGAGAGAATTAGTAGGAGGATCGCAAGATTTTTTTGCTCTCCAGACATTTTTATGAAGTTCAAGACCGAATAAGATACGATAAGTCCACCGCTCATCGCTGCAAAAAAGGCTTCGGGAGCGGAACAAGCCGGCATACCGTTTATGGAGGAATCGGCGTCTTTGCGGATAAGTGCCATCGAACTCATGAGTATCAGAACACAGCCGAATATCGCCCATCCGGTTATTTCTCCGAGAGGATTTCCGGCGGCATAAACTCCCATGTCATAATCAAATCCGAATTTCAGCACCAGCGTCTCTGCCGCCGTTGCTGCGACAGTAAAAATTAAGGTGAGGATAACATAGAGCCTCAGCCTTTTTCTTATGCCGAGGGAAAGCATGGTTTTATTATCTTTTTCAGAGGAATTTTTATTTTCTTCCATAAAAATATGCGCTGTTTGCGCCCTTTCGATCGATTTGGCTAAATTTATCTTAAGGCAATGCCGCGGGGGTTTGACGGTGCAGATACGCAGTCCTATTTTTTTGTCAGACGATACCAATTGAGGAAGCAGGAGTGACTCCTCTGCCGACAAAATTTGTGAAGTATAACGGGAAACGGACAAGCAGATATGCCGTCAAGTCGCAAGCCGTGAGCCCGGCAGTATTGCCTTAATACTCAATATATAATTATACACCATTTTTTTTTTATTTCAAGAGAAAAAATGAATTTACGGCGATTTTCGGGAAATAATATACGATGTATTTATTAGGAGGGGTTGAGCAAAAAGCTTTCTTGAGTGCTTAAAATTTCAATGGAATTGATATTTAAATCGCGTTGTATGGAATTTTTATTTTGGGTTTTGAATGTAAATATTAGCACTCTTGATTTGAGAGTGCTAATATTTACAAAAAATCAATAAAATTTGCTATTATGCTTAACAAAACGGGACTATAATAAAAAATGTAAAAAGGAAAGCAAAACAAAGAATGAAAGCTTCCCTGATACAAAACCTGAAAGATAAATCTTTCAGATAAAAATGAAAATACTGAACGGAGGTACTAAATTATGTTCGGAATTACACCCTATAACAACTATCGCGGAGTATATAACCCTTTTCGTGAGCTTGAAAAAATGGAAAAGGAGTTTTTCTCCGGAAACAACGGACTTTCGACCTTCAAGACAGATATAAAGGATGACGGCGACGCTTATCTGCTTGAAGCAGAGCTTCCCGGATTTAATAAAGAGGACATTCATATCGATCTCTCTGACGGAATGCTGACAATCAGTGCGGAGCGCCGTTCTGAGTCCGAAAAGAAAGACGGTAAAGGGAATGTCATTCACTCGGAAAGAGTTTACGGAAAATTCGAAAGAAGCTTTGATGTAAGCGCGGTAAACGAAGCGGATATATCCGCAGAGTATACAGACGGCGTATTAAAGCTCCATCTGCCTAAGAAGACAGAGGTTGTCCCTGAAACGAGACGGCTGGAAATAAAATAACGGCATGAATTAAGCAGCGCCGCGGGGGTACGATTAACGCTTTTGCAGCGCATTTGCTTGCCTCTATTCTGTCAACATTCACAAATTTCGTCGTTAGAGGCGTTACTCTTACTTCTTTAGTTTGTAGTGTCTGACGAAAATCCGTCGGCGTTTCGCACAGCAAGCATTGTGCGGTATTGCCTTAAACATTCTGCGTACTCGGCTTCGGGTGCGCAGAGTTTTTATTTTTCTGCTGATGCGCGGTATTCAGTCCCGATTCCAATACGGTTTGTATCTTCCGTTTTTTGCAGTCGAGGCCTTGTCGGTACGCGCGGCTTCTTTGTTCGATACAGTAGATTTCATGCTTTACGCGCCGTAATGAATAGGACTCTGCGCTTTTTATCGAAATTTAAGAACGGGCGGACTGTCTTTTTTTGGGGGCGACGTACATTCTTCTGCTATCGCATTCGGGTGCTTCTTCGGATATTTTATCGTATTTGCTATGTGAAAATGGACGATTTGTATCAGATTTAATCGTCCGAATTACTAAATATTCTGCTGTGATTTTGTGCATACCAAACAAAAAAGTGAAAAGTGACAAAAAATAGGTTGCATTTTTGTATCCGATGTGGTAAAATTAATAAGTCGTAGAAAAAATGAAATATGCAAGGAGATTCAGCTTGATGGTATTCAAACATGCTGATAAAAAACTTGCCGGAACTGTTGTCGGATGGGCGGCCGCTGCTGCGTGTCTTGCTGCCGGCATCTTTTACATAAACAGTATTTGCTCGCGCAACCTTTCTCTTATGCTCTTTGTGAACGGCGAGGAGATTTGCTGTGTAGAGAACCGCGCTGTCGTAGACGAGGCGCTTCTTATGCTTGATGAAAAGCTTGAGGCAGACGGAATTGTTTATTCCGACGAAAGAGAAATATCTTATAAATATGTAGCCTCGGATTCCTCCGTGCCTGCCAACGCTTATGAATGTATGGATTTGCTGTACGAAGTATCCGCAGGGAATTATTCGCGGGCTTATATCATTTCTGTTCAGGAAAATGATATTGCCGTATGTGCAACCTATGCCGAGGCGGAAAAGGTGGTTTCCGAATTCGAGAAATATATAGTCGAATATGTTATGGAAACAACGGATGACGCCGACGCGGTGGAACTTACGACGGAGTTTGAAATCAGAAATGCTTTTTGTGTAAAAGACAAGATATCAAGCGCCGATGAGATTTGCCGCCTTCTTTTGGATGGAGCCGCGGTGGAAGAGACTTATGATACCGAGGGGGTAGCGGACACAAGAGTTACGGCAACCGGAAATTCTTTTCTTTTGTCGCCGGACAGGTATATGAGCTTTGGACTTGTAAAGAACGAGGCGGCGGATATTCGGTATGAAAACAGCTTTTCTTTTACAATAAACGGATTGCAATCGGCTATTGAATACAAAACGGTAGTTACCGAAAAGTATTCCGAGATCATTTCCTGTGAGACTGAGTATATTGAGAGCGATGAATTATACATCGGAGAGACGCTTGTTGTCAGCGAAGGCGAAGACGGAATCGCCGAAAATGAATATGAGGTGTCGTACGCAGACGGCGTTGAGATTTCAAGAGAGCTTGTTTCTTCAGTTATCATCTCAAGCCCGAAAAACCGTGTTGAGCTTATCGGTACAAAAGCATATCCTTCGACCGAACCTACAGGCGCTTTTATGTGGCCGATACTCGGCAAATTTGTTATTACCTCTCCGTATGGCATTTCCCGTGAAGAGTTT
>USPP01000061.1 GCA_900556615.1 uncultured Eubacteriales bacterium | reverse complement strand
CCCTCCCCGCCGCATCGCTTGTGTGGTTTACTGTCTCTCTGATCCTGTTTCTTAAGGCAATACCGCACAATGATTGTTGTACAGTTGCGCCGCCGGATTTTTCGTCGGACAATACAAATTGAGGAGGCAAGAGTGACTCCTCTGCCGACGAAATTGGTGAAGTATGACGGAAAAGATGCAAGCATATGCGCAATAAAGGTGTTAGCGGTGCATTGTGCTGTATTTCCTTAAAACGCCAAAGGAAAATTATGAGATCAGAAAAGAGCGCAAAACCCTTCTTACGGTTGCTTCCGTGGTTTTTGATTTTTTCTGTATAGCTGCCCTTTTACTGCCGGACAAGATACTGTACGTTGATTATGCGATATACATAACCTAAGCCGAGGTGTCAAGTCGGTATTATAAACCTATTGGAACATTAAAACAAACTGAAAGGAATTTATCATGGCATTTATTAATACTGTACCTTCTAAAGATCAACTTTCTCCCAATTTGTGGGTTACCTTTGAAATGGGAGACACCGATGCTAAGCGCATTCTGTTTGTTGGTAATTCCATTACCAGACATGGTCCTGCTCCTGAACAGCTTGGATGGTCAGGCGACTGGGGAATGGCGGCATCTTCGATTGATAAGGATTACGTTCATTTAACTGCCTCTGCATTAAAGGATAAATGGGGGGCGGTGGATTTTTGTGTGACACAAGCGGCGGATTGGGAACGAAATTATCAAGATCCAGGTCTTTTGGAGCGTCAGTACAGCGCAGCCAGGCAATTCTGTGCAGATGTTGTGGTGATCCGTCTCGGCGAGAACGTGATACGCGAGACGTTTAATTATGAGGCGTTTGTTTCGGCGTACTGCGATATGGTGCGTTTTTTTGCTGCAAAAGAAGGAACTGAAATTGTGCTTACCGATCTGTATTGGGCACATGAAGGAATCAATAATGCAATTCATGAAGCTGCCGGACGGCTTGGTCTGCCGTACATTGCTATGAGCGATTTGGGTGAGGACGATACCATGTCAGCAAAAGGTCTTTTCTGGCATGAGGGGGTAGCAGGTCATCCCGGTGATAAGGGTATGCAGACCATATCCGACCGTATTGTGAATTTTTTGACGAAATAAAGGAGACAATTATGTCTGAACATGAATTTGACGTACTTTTTCGAGGTGTTGTCGGCGTTCGGCACGAAGATGGCTTTTTCTTGCCGCTGCGCTTTACCGAAAAGCAATATATCCGTTATTTAGATATTCCGCGATGTCCTTATCCCTATGCGACGGCAGGTGTTGAGTTAGATTTTTATACCGACGCCGATAGTATTTCTTTTCGATATTCTACCAAAGAAATCTGGAATTGGTGGGAAAAAGGTGATCCTTCTTTTGATCTTTATGAAAACGGCGAGTTTGCGGCTTTTTATCCTATTTCCTCCGAAGGAGGGACGGTAACCTACCGTTGCCGTTCCGCTGCTGCGAAAAAGCGGATTACGGTCTATTTCCCAGGAAATGCAGCTGTTGCGGTTGCACCGATTTCTATAGGAACGGCAGTTCCGACACCGGAGAGAAAACGAAAATTTTTGATTTTAGGCGATTCCATTTCCCAGGGCTTGATGGGAAATTCCGCATCGTTTTCTTACACCCAGCAGGTCAAACGCTTTTTTGATGCTGACATGCTGAATGCCAGCGTTGGCGGCGATTGCTTTGACGTGACGGCGCTGGATCCCGATAACGGTTTTATACCGACCGATGTAATCGTGGCGCTTGGAACAAATGATACATTTTTCTTAAAGGACCATGCTATTATTGTTCCCAACATGAAGGCTTATTTAGAGCTTGTCAAAACACTATACGCGGACGCAGAGATAACGGTGATTTCGCCGCCCTGGTTAACCGACGGAGAGACAACTTCGAAAGAGCAGTATCAAAGTATTTTGCGCTTTTCTGAGGAAATTTACGAAAAAGCCACTTCACTCGGCTTTCGTTATGTGGATGGCGGCGCTATGGTACCGCATGATGCCCGTTTCTTTTCTGATACGGCTCATCCAAATGATCTCGGCTTTTCCCAATATGCGCTGCATCTCATTAAACGCTTGCTTGTCTAAAAAAGAAGCGGAGCAAAACGGTTAAGGCAATGTCTGGGGATTTTTGTTTAGACTACGAAAAAATCTTTTTGCTGTCTATGAATAGAGACACCCTTCACGAATTTCCTCGGCAGAGGAGTCACTTTTCCTCCTCAATTGGTATCGCGTGACGAAAAATAAGATTGCGCATCTGCGCTGTCAGAACCCGGCGGTATTGCCTGAAAAAGGTCTGAAAGCCTGTTTAATGTATCACACGGTAAGTAGACAGCACAAAAAAAGTTTGCAATTAAAAAGGATTCTTTCTGCTCCCTTTGCTCTGCGCGGCAGAGGGAGCTTTTTTTGCTGAGTCTGACGCTTGTCCTAAAAGCAATAGATTTTGTATAACGAATCTTCTGCGAAAAACAGGAACATAATTGGTCGGATTATTTACAGAGAAGTAAATTATTCTTTATGTTGGTCAAAATTTCTAAAAAATCATAAATATTTAATCTTTTCTCTTGACAAAAGATTATAAAATATGGTATGCTTATAATATAATAACAATGAAATATATTAGCTTTGGAGGATATAGGTATGATGACGCGTTTTGCAGACCGACGATTTGCGATGTTCGGAGAAGTGATTTATTTGTCTTACCATTATCCTTTGATCTTTCTTTTTCATCATGCATGATTCTGCTTTTATGGCGGTTTCATGCAGTTTTTTTATATGCTGAAAAAGAAAGGGTGCGAAAAATGTTTAAGACAAGAGAAATAATCAAAAAAATCCGCTTGAGACAACGTGCTGTCATATCTGTTTTAATGAGCTTTGCTGTTCTTGCAGCATCGCTTCCGCTCAGTATTTTTGCAATATCTGGTAATACTGTTAGTACCGATGACAACTCTGCTTCTTTTGGGAGTTACGCAAGTTATACTTACGAGCTTGAGAGCAGAAGGGAAGAGTATGTCAAGCATTTTAAAAATCCGGATGGAACAGTGACCGCCGTTCAATTTGATATGCCGGTTCACCGTATAAACAGCGACGGTGAATGGGAGGAAATAGACAATACTCTTATAGCCTCTGCGAACGAATACACGACTTCCGATGCGAGAATTAAATTTGCAAAGAAAACATCGGGGAATGAGGTTCTTTTTACTCTTCATGACGGAAACGGAAAAATAACTTTCTCTCTTGATGGGGCAAAAAAGAAAGTCAGCGGTGAGATTACTAATTATGAAGAAGATAAAAATGCTGACAATATCACAAAGCTTTCTCATTTGAATAAATTGAATTCTTCAATGATATACAGAGACATATTGGAAAATGTGGACCTTGAGTATATCGTCGTATCTAACAGTATAAAGGAAAATATTATTGTAAAGAAACCGCTGCCGTCATATGCTTTCAGCTTTACAATGAAGTTGAATAACTTTACAGCCGAGATGACGGAGGAGGGGGCCGTCGAGATTATCAATGCCAAAGGTGAAAACATATATGAAATGTCCCCTCCGTATATGTATGATGCAAAGGGTGAGATATCAGAGCGTGTATCCTATGCCCTTGCCTCTTTGGGAAATAATGAATACGAAATCACAGTTACCGCCGACAGCGAATGGATTCATTCTCCCGAACGGGTTTTTCCGGTGACGATTGATCCTTCCGTTTCTCCTGCGGATGAATCTGTAACCGATCTTTCGATATCCTCATCGTCGCCGAGTTTAAATACAAATGTAAGCGCGGCACTATACGCGGGCGGTGTTAATTCGGCGTATTGGAAGAACACGTCTCTTCCCAAACTGCCGAACTATTCCTATATTACATCGGCTGTATTTTCTATGTATCAGTATTACGGTTCTGCATATATAGGCATCTATCGTGTTACATCAGATTGGGATAACACATTTGTGTACCATGATTTTACGGCAAGTTCACCGAAAGGGGCAATAAATGCTGCCCTTTTGGACTATCAGAATGCCAATACTCCCGGCTGGTATAGTTGGAATATTACCGATCTTGTAAAAAAATGGAACGACGGCGTCTATGAAAACTACGGAGTTTGCTTAAAGCAGGTAGAGGGAACGGAATCATCCGGAACATGTTTCTTTACTTCCAACGAAGGTTCGGTTTCTTTCCGTCCTCGTTTGATGATAACATATACCGACCAGTTCGGAATTGAAGATTATTGGACCTTTCTTTCTCAAAACGCCGGAACGGCAGGCAACGGATATGTGAATCTTGCGAATGGAAATCTGGTATTTAATATAGGGACGTTAACAAGCAGTGACAATCTTATGCCCTACACCGCCAACTTTATTTACAACTCCAATCTTCAAGGATGGCTTAATACTCGTCTGAACAGAGAGAACCCCTATAGCTTTGCCACTATAGCCGGAGGCTGGACAACAAATATAAATCAATGCATTGTTCCGAGAACTCGCATAAACAAAGAAGGAGTATCTGAAACGTACTACATCTATACCGATGCCGACGGGACGCAGCACAGCTTTTTCAAGAGTACAAATGAAGATGAAACCTATTATGACGAGGACGGACTTAAGCTTAAGCTGACTTATGGAACGAATGGCAGCGGAGAGAGTGAATTTTATATTGAAGATACCTCACATAATAAATATACTTTTACAAAGAAAGATGTAAAGGACGACTATACCTATCCCGGTGGATTTCTGAAAAATATAAGCGATGCAAACGGGAATATGCTTGAATTTGTCTGCAATAACTACGGAAGACCTTCAGCGATAAAAGTAAAACCGAATAACGGAACTGCGGTTACGCAAATGAATATTTATTACAGCACGAAAGGAGTAATAAAGTATATTCTTAATCCGACAACACAGCAGGCGGTGTTGTTATACTACTCCAATACTTATGATGGAGAACTCGGAAACTACTACAGGCTTCTGCGCAAGGTAGTTTTTGCGCATCAAATCGGAAGTACAAGCACGACAAATTGGAATACCTATTATTCTGACGGTTTTCATGCCAGCATAAGTACAGATGCGGTATGTGAGTATGAATACAATGAGGATAAACGGTTAATCAGCGTCCGAGACGGATTGCATAAAACAGAAATCAGATACACCTATGACAGCTCAGGACGAGTAAATACGATCCAGGAATATGCCGGAAACTCCTATACAACTCCGGGACAAAAAATATCCATTACCTATGGCACAGGGTATTCCTATATAAGAGCAAGCGGCAGTGACGATGTTTGGGGAAATCCCGATGATATCTGTACATACTACCGGTTTGATGGCTTAGGCAGATGCATAAGCAGTTATTCGACGGATATATACGGGTATACGATTTACGGAGCATCAAGCGGAGAATATATCTCAAGGGAAGAAAATGAAAAAGCCGCCAACAGTCTCAAAACATCATATGTCGTCTCGGATCTTGCGGTCAATTATCTTGCAAATGCAAACTTCGAAATCAACGGTGCATCAAGTCTTCAATATTGGTCGACAACCGGAAATGTGACGGCAATGCCGCTCAATTACGCTCAGTCTGTTTTATCACCGCATACCTATAACCGCTATGGTTATGACAGTGATTTTAACATAAAAATGTCTGTCGGTAATAATGCAACCTCGACGTTATATCAAACGGTGAAACTGCCAAACGGCGACTATACACTGTCAGCCGATGTACTTCGCTTTTGGAATACCGATGTTACCGTGAGACTAAAGGCGGAGTCCCTTTCGGATTCCTCAAGAGTATTTACGGAGGATTTCAGCTTCCGCAAAGAAATTACGCTCGGTGAAGAGGCGCAGGCAAGCCTTTCGTTTAAGGTAAATCTATCTTCCGGTGCTTACGAAACCTTCAAAATCAGTTTGGAGGTTATCGGCGGAGCAGACGTTTCGGACGAGGATTATATACGGGTAAGCCATATGATTCTTACCAAAGGAATCGGAAGCGGACTGACAAGCAGAGTGACGTACGGCGCCTTTGAACCTTCGGTAATGAACGGTACGTCGTCTTTGTCTGCTTCGGATTTCTGGAACTCTCACGGTGCATCCGAAACCGTTCATACTACGACATATGCCTCTCAAAGTCATTCTCTGTTTATGTACGGCGGAAATGTTCAGACGCCGTATTATGTGAGTCAGACAATATATGAGGCGTCCACGGCAGACCGAAACTATTATATAGCGAATCAGGGAAATAGTTATGCTACAAATTCCAAGCAATATCGAATATCCGGTCGCGCTATGGCGAGCGGTGTTCTTGCCAATGAAAACAGCAGATTTGAAATCCGGGCAGAGATAACTGAAATCTATTTTGAAAACGGTGTCCAGAAAACAGCAATCGTATCAAAAAGCATAAAATTCAACAAATCCAATCCAGGCTGGCAGTTTGCAAGCGCAATCATTGAAACGACAAAAAACAGATTTGTTGATAAAATCGTTGTATACTGCGATTACAGCTATCAGATCGGAACGGCATTCTTTGATGAAATAGCTGTATGTTATATAGGAACCGATTCCTGTCCGAGCAATACCGAATATAACGAAAACGGCATGCCGCGAAAAATAATGAGCGGAAATAACGGAAAGTATTATCTGTATACTGCCGGCAATCAGGTTGAATATGAAATCGGCATAAGAAGCGTTACAAAGTACACATATGACGGCAGGCACCGCGTCAGCACCGTAAGTGTTTACAATTTTCTCGGCACATGGGGAGAGGATTATTTCGGGTTTGATCCGGACACCTCCGACAAAACGCTGCGAACCGTGACGTTATATGATTATGACGACTACGGTTTAATAACAAATATCCGAACGACCTCCTATAAGACCGAAAATGGTACAACGACTGCCGAGTCGGCGCTCAACACAAGTCGTACCTACGATACCGCCTCCGGTTCCAGAATATTCGGAGCGCTTTTAAGCGAGACGGATACGCTCGGAAGAACGACAAAATATTTCTATGACGAAAATAACGGATATCTTCTTGCGGCAATCGGAGCCGACGGAAACGGAACCGCTTACAGCTATGATGCGCTCGGACGGATGAATCTTGCCCTTCCTGCGAAAATAAGCAGTTCCGGAACCGATTATACCGAGGTGCTCAATTCAGCGCAGGCGACGTACAGTTATCTTTACGGCAGACTCGGATGTATCAGCACCAAAACGGCAAATTATACCTTTAATTATGATGAATTCGGTAACACAAGCTCGATACAATGGAACGCGGCGTCAATTGTGTCCTATACCTACAATGAATACAACGGTAAGCTGGATACGCTGAGTTATGCCAACGGGACATTGGTGAAATATGTCTATGACGAGCTTGACAGGGTAAAGGAAATATGTTATAAATATAGCAGTACATCGGATTATACCACTGCATATGCCTATACCTACGACGCGAACGGATATCTCCATAAATTCACGGACCATATAAGCGGTCAGATAACGGTATATAAATACGATAAAAGCGGGAGACTGCAGGAATACTACGTCAATAAGAGCGACGGCGATATGTCTCAGACCGCGTTGGTCAATGATTATGACGACGAGGGCAGACTGACAGGGACAGATTATCAGCGCGACTACACCTGTCCGGATGGCACCTATGTTCTTAAGGGAGAGAAAACGTTCGGCTACAATGTCGACGGCTCTCTTTTCAGAACGGGAATTAACTACGACAGCTTTCAGTATGAAATCAGTTATACCTACGACC
>USPP01000060.1 GCA_900556615.1 uncultured Eubacteriales bacterium | reverse complement strand
GCTGATCTCATACTGCGCCCAGCCGTTTCGGTTCAGAAACTCCACCGCGCGGAAATACATCTCACATTCCTCGTCTTCTCCCGGAAGCTGTAAGCTGTCTTTTCTTTTGGCATAAGGAGTCTCGTCCTCTATACGCAAGCCGTACAGCGATATATGCTCCGGTTCCAGCTCGCAAAGCCTTTTCAGGCTTTTCATAAGGCTTTCCGCACTCTGTCCCGGTATTCCGTACATCAGATCCGCATTTATATTTTTAAAGCCCGCTTTTCTTGCTTCCCTGTAGCTTTCCCGAAAATCCTCGAAAGTATGGATTCTGCCGAGAGCCCTAAGCTCTGCCTCATCTGTGCTCTGAAGCCCCATACTGAGCCTGTTTACCCCCGCCCGGCGAAGCTTTCGAAGTCCGGATGCCGAAACGGTCGCAGGATTTGCTTCTACGGTAAATTCGGTATCCTCCCGAAGAGAAAAATTATCGTATATACCGTCAATGATATCAAGGAGACGGGATACCGGCATCACGGTAGGCGTGCCGCCGCCAAAAAACACTGTATCAACATCATAGGGGGACGCGCTTCCCGAATAATCCTCCATATGAAGCACCAAAGCGTCGGCATATCTTGACGCAAGAGAAACATCGGTTCCGGAATAAAAATCGCAATAGGGGCATTTACTGATACAGAAAGGTATGTGAAAATACAACCCGAGAGTTTTATCGGTCATATGGGCTTCCTCCGTAAGTACATACATTATTAGGCGATTGTAAAATCCCGTTTTACAATCGATTACGCTGAGGCAGGTTTACGCATGCTTATCGCCGCAGTCAAAAAACACAGAGTTTTGACTGCTCCTCTCGGCATGCAAACTCTCCTTGCTCGTCTTAAAAGTGTTTTTCATCGGAAAATCCGCTGAAAAAACAAAACGGAATTTTATTTGCTGACTTTTACAATCGACTATACATACACTATTTATATTATATCACATAAATATACAGGTGACAATAGCTTGAAAAATAAAAAACACAAAGATAAAATGAAAATCAGAATCCCCTTCCCCAGTATTCTTTTTTATGCTTTTCTTATTATATATGACAAAAGTATATTTACCCTGATAACCCTCGGCGCAGCGCTGCTTCACGAGCTTGGACATATGACGGCGGCAGGTCTTTGCGGCATCGGTATAACGGAAATCACCGTATATCCCTTCGGGGCAGACATGAAGCTGAATCATCCTCTCCGTTCTTACCGTAAGGATATTATTATATCGGCGGCAGGAGCGGCGGTAAACGCCGCAGCAGCACTCTCTGCGCTGCTCATGCCGGCAAGTGAACTGAGAGAGTGGATAATCGCCTGTAATCTTACACTCGTCATCACCAATCTCATACCTGTAGAAGGGCTTGACGGTGGAGGAATTCTACGGGGTATTATCTGCATAATTTCAAACGGAGAGAAGGCAGATTCTACGCTTAAAGCGACCTCCTTTGCCGGACTTTTTTTAATGTGGACGGCTGCCGTTTACATCCTTTTTGTAAACAACGGAAATCCCTCTCTTTTTATTATTTCCTGCGCACTGTTTGTCTCGGTATTTGTCAGAGACACCCACCGCAAGAAAACGGAGTAAACTCAAGAATATAAGAGTTTTCCCTAATATATTTAAATAAAACCGCGTTTAATCGCCTATAATATGGAATAATGACAAATTTTCAAGAAATTTTACGAAAACTATTGCATTTTATGTTATTGTCTGTTACAATGTAACCGTATTTTCCGAAACTGCAGAGGATTGCCGCGCAGCAGCGCGGAGGGCGGAGCTTGCTCCGTTCGGAACGGCTTTTCGCGTCAATACTTTTTTTGTGTTGATACGGCAGAATACTGCGTCGGAAATTTCGTAAATATACTGCGAAAGGCGGTTGATAAGTGAGAAATGAACAACAACGCGGATAAGATCATTCAATTGGAAAACATCGTAAAATCCTTTGACGGAGAGCAGGTTCTTAAAGGAATCAATCTCTCTATCGGGGATAAGGAATTTGTCACTCTGCTCGGTCCGTCGGGATGCGGAAAGACTACTACCCTAAGAATTATCGGCGGATTCGAAAATCCCGATGAGGGCACCGTTTATTTTGACGGGAAAGCCGTAAACGACGTTCCCCCATACAAGCGGCCGGTAAATACCGTATTTCAGAAATACGCGCTGTTTCCCCATTTGAATGTTTTTGATAATATTGCGTTCGGTCCCAAACTCAGGGGAGCATCCGGAGCCGGTCTTACCGCAAAAGTACAGGAAATGCTTGAACTCGTGAATCTCAAGGGCTTTGAAAAACGAAGTATAAGCACTCTTTCCGGCGGTCAGCAGCAACGTGTCGCCATTGCGCGCGCGCTTATCAACGAGCCCCGCGTACTGCTTCTTGACGAGCCTCTCGGAGCCCTCGATCTGAAGCTTCGAAAGGACATGCAGTTTGAGCTTAAAAATATACAGCAAAGAATGGGAATCACCTTTGTTTATGTCACGCATGATCAGGAAGAAGCCCTTTCGATGAGTGACATTGTTGTCGTTATGGATAACGGAGAAATACAGCAAATCGGAACGCCGGAGGACATATACAACGAGCCTCAGAACGCGTTTGTCGCCGATTTTATCGGTGAAAGCAACATTCTCGACGGACAGATGATCGACGACTACTATGTCTCATTTTCCGGAAAAAGGTTTCGCTGTCTCGATTCGGGCTTTATGAAACGCGAACCGGTTGACGTGGTTGTCCGTCCCGAGGATGTTGATGTGGTTTCTCCCGAACGAGGAATGCTGACCGGTATAGTTTCCAGCGTCACCTTCAAGGGCGTCCATTTTGAGATTATCGTCGATATCGGGGGCTTTAAGTGGATGATACAAACCACTGACTATGTGGAAAGCGGCTCCCTTATCGGTATATATATAGAACCGGATGCCATTCATGTTATGAAGAAATCGGAATTTTCCGGTATGTTCGGTGATTATTCCACCTTTTCCGAAGAAATGGAGCATCTTTCCGATGCCGAAGAACCGGAGGAGGAATGAAGCATGAATCGAACCAAAACCCCTAAAAGATCGGTAACACGTTCGCTCCTTCAGCGCATTGCCGCCGCGCCTTACCTGTTCTGGGCGGTACTGTTTATTATAATCCCTCTTATTTTTGTGGCTTATTATTCCTTCACCGATCGAAGCTTTGCCTTTACGCTTGAAAATATAAAGGCAATTTTTACACCGAAGTATCTTACTATATTAGGGAGATCCGTCAAGCTTGCGCTGATTGCAACCGCAATCTGCCTGCTTATCGGATATCCTGCGGCATATTTCATCGCGCGTACCAACCCGAAAAAGCAAAAAATACTGATTATGCTGATTATGCTCCCCATGTGGATGAACTTTCTTATCCGCACCTATGCATGGATGGTTCTCCTTCAGGATACCGGGATCATCAACAGCCTGCTCGGTACAATAGGTATCGGTCCTCTTAAGCTTATGTACACCGAGGGAGCGGTTGTCGTCGGAATGGTATACGATTATCTTCCCTATATGATACTTCCGATTTATTCGATTATGACAAAGCTTGACAATCGTCTGGTCGAGGCAGCGTCGGATCTTGGCTGCAATCCCTTTGCGGTCATCCGAAAGGTTGTTATTCCTCAGAGTATTCCCGGCGTCATTTCGGGCATCATGATGGTTTTCGTCCCCTCAATATCTACATTTTATATTTCTCAGAAGCTCGGAGGCGGAAATTTCTATCTGATCGGAGACGCGATCGAAACACAGTTCAATTCCAACAATCTTCATATGGCGGCAGCGATCTCCTTTGTACTGATGGTCATTCTTCTTGCCGGAATGTTCGTAATGGACAAATTTTCCGATAACAGCAGTGGAGGGGGACTTATGCCGTGAAAAAGAAAAATAAATTTGTTTCATCCCTATATATCACTTTACTCTTTGTCTTCCTTTTTGCTCCTATCGCCGTATTGATCGTTTTCTCCTTTAATTCTTCAAAAAGCACCGTCAATATGTCGAGCTTCTCCCTCAGATGGTATAAAAACCTGTTTGAGGACGGCGCAACACTCACTGCGCTGCGCAACTCTGTCGTACTCGCCGTAGTATCCTCCGTCATTTCCACCGTTATGGGAACGGCTGCCGCTTACGGCATCTGCAAAATGCGGAAAAAGCTTCTGAAATCCGCTGTTATGACCGTAACGAACATTCCTATGATGAACCCTGATATCATTACCGGTATCTCGCTTATGCTTATGTTTGTATTCGTCGGCACGCTGCTGAAGTTTTCGGAATCTTTAAGCTTTTGGACAATGCTGATTGCGCATATTACCTTCTGTCTCCCTTATGTCATTCTTTCGGTAATGCCGAAATTCAACCAAATGGACAAATCCATGCCCGAGGCGGCTCTTGATCTTGGGTGCACGCCGATACAGTCTTTTTTCAAGGTTGAGCTTCCTGAAATTATGCCGGGAGTCATGACGGGAGGACTTATGGCGTTCACAATGTCGCTCGACGATTTCGTAATCAGCTATTTCACGAAAGGGAGCAGCTTCCAGACTCTGCCTCTTCTTATCTACGGAATGACAAAGAAAACCGTTACTCCGAAGATATATGCCCTTGCGACCATCATTTTTGTAGTAATACTTGTTCTGCTCATATCTACCAATATTATCAGTTCCCGCGATGAAAGAAAACAGGCTAAAATAAGAAAAAGCCTCAACCGCGGTGAAACAACATCAGGAAACCGGTCTCTCTGACTGTAAATGCATCTTGAAAGGATATAAGAATCAATGAAAAAAATTATTATTGCGGTTCTGTCCGCTATTCTCCTCGCCGCCGCAGTCACGGCACTTGCTGGCTGCTCCGATAAAAACACCATCGTGCTCAATGTATATAACTGGGGCGAATACATCTCTACCGGAGAGGAAGGAACCTATAATACAAATAAAGAATTTGAAAAATGGTATTATGAAACTTACGGTCAAAAAATCCGTGTCAATTACGAAACCTTCGACTCCAACGAAAGTCTTCGCGCAAAGCTTGAAACCGGCGCGGTAAAATACGATGTCATCGTGCCGTCCGACTATATGATCGAATATTTCATCGAAAAGGATATGCTGGCAGAGCTGAATTTCGACAATATCCCCGAATATAAGAACATTGACGAGAAATACAGAAATCTTCACTATGATCTCGAAAACAAATACACAGTTCCCTATACCTATGGCGTAGTCGGAATCATTTACGATGCCAATGAGGTTGATCCCGCCGATGTCACCGGATGGGAAGTAATGTGGAACGAAAAGTATAGCGGTGAAATACTGCAATTCAATAATTCCCGCGATGCTTTCGGCACTGCCATGTATATGCTTGGTCTTGATGTAAACTCAAACGATAAAACCGTTTGGGACACCGCGGTAGCAAAGCTTAAGGAGCAGATACCGCTCCGCAAAAGTCTTGTTATGGATCAGATTTTCAATATGATGGAATCCGGTGAGGCAGCGATCGGCGCTTACTATGCCGGCGACTTTCTTACAATGCAAAGCGAACAGGCAGACAATGTGGATCTTCGTTTCTTTGTCCCCGAGCATTCCAACGTATACGTAGACGCGATGTGCGTTCTCAAAACCTCCGAGCACAAGGAGGCTGCTGAGGCCTATATTAACTTTATGCTTACAGAGGACGCCGCCGTTGCCAATTCTTTAATGCATTGCTACTCCTCCCCCAATTCGCTCGTGCTGAACAGCGCAGAATATAAAGAAGAGATGGGCGAAGAGGCTCTTGCTGTTCTTTATCCCGAAGGGTATGATTTTGCCTCGGCGTATGAAAAATACGCTTTTCGCAATCTCGATACCGAAACTCTTGATTATATGACTTCTCTTTGGGAAGATTACCTTATTTCTTAAGGCAACACCGCCGGGTGCACGGCTAACGCCTTTGCTTACCTCTTTTCCGTCATGCTTCACAATTTTTATCGGCAGAGGAACGCCACTCTTGCCTCCTCAATCGGTTCGTCTGACGAAAAATCCGGCGGCGCATCTGCACAACCATCTTGTGCGGTACTGCCTTAAATTTCAATCGGGCTGGCTGCATTCGGCAGCAGCCCGATTATTTTACATTTTTGCAATATCGGGCAATATACTATTGCTTTATTTTACAATTATTGATATAATATTATGCAGAAAATTCTGTTTTTGATAATTTATTTGAATGATAGGAGATTACAGATATGGAAAGACGTGTGGGAACAGTTTCAAGGGGCATACGCTGCCCGATCATAAGAGCAGGCGATAATCTTGCAAAGATCGTAGCCGACAGCATACTCGAAGCCGCCGAATATGAAGGCTTTGCGCTTCACGACCGGGATGTGGTATCGGTTACCGAATCTATTGTAGCAAGAAGTCAGGGAAATTATGCCTCTGTCGAGGATATCGCCCTTGATGTCAAAAATAAGCTGGGCGGCGGCACGATCGGGGTTATTTTCCCGATACTGTCCAGAAACCGCTTTGCCGTATGTCTGAAAGGAATTGCGATGGGGGCAAAGAAAATCGTTCTGATGCTCAGCTACCCCTCGGACGAGGTCGGAAACTGTCTTGTTTCTCTTGACAAGCTTGATGAAGCGGGAGTAAACCCCTACAGCGATGTTCTGTCACTTGAAGAATACAGAAGGTTGTTCGGAGAAAACAGGCATGAATTTACAGGCGTTGACTATGTAGCTTATTATTCCAATATCATCCGTGACGCCGGAGCCGAGGCAGAGGTTATCTTTGCCAATCAGCCCTCCGCCATACTCCAATATACCGACTGCGTTCTTACCTGTGATATTCATACAAGGGCAAGAACAAAACGTATTCTTCTCAAAAACGGTGCGAAAATTGTCTGCGGACTCGATGATATCCTTACTTCATCTATCGGCGGCAGCGGATTCAATGAAAAATACGGACTTCTCGGATCGAACAAATCAACAGAAACGACAGTTAAGCTCTTTCCGAGAGAATGCCGTAATTTTGTTCTTGACGTTCAAAAAAGGCTCTTTGATTCCTGCGGAAAAAAGATAGAGGTTATGGTCTACGGCGACGGCGCCTTTAAGGATCCTCAGGGGAAAATATGGGAGCTTGCCGATCCCTGTGTATCTCCCGCTTATACCGATGGTCTTATCGGCACTCCGAACGAGCTTAAGCTCAAATATCTTGCTGATAACGACTTCAAGGATCTCAGCGGGGACGCACTGAAAGCTGCCGTATCCGAAAGCATTAAGGCAAAGAAAACAAATCTTGTCGGAGATATGGCTTCTCAAGGGACTACTCCGAGACAGATTACCGATCTTATAGGTTCTCTCTGTGATCTGACAAGCGGATCCGGAGACAAGGGAACCCCCGTTGTTCTTGTACAGGGTTATTTTGATAATTATACAAACTGATTTCATAAAATGAAAGGATAAAAAATATGTGCAATAATAAAAGACCGAATGACATGAAGAGAATAACTACTCCTGAGTTGGCAAAAAATTTTATTGAGGAGCAGATTTCCGCTCTGCGCACACAAATCGGAAACAAAAAAGTACTGCTTGCCCTTTCCGGCGGTGTTGATTCTTCGGTTGTCGCCGCATTACTGATAAAAGCGATCGGAAAGCAGCTTATCTGCGTCCATGTAAATCACGGACTCCTCCGCAAAGGCGAGCCTGAGCAAGTGGTTCAGGTTTTCCGTGACGAAATGAAGGCTAATCTTGTATATGTCGATGCAGCAAACCGCTTTCTTGAT
>USPP01000059.1 GCA_900556615.1 uncultured Eubacteriales bacterium | reverse complement strand
GTCCCTGTGCTTATAACGCGGAGCCTGTTGCGGATTTCTTTGACGTATTCAGTATAGGTGAGGGAGAAGAGGCTCTTGTTGAGATGACAAGACTCTATATTGATATGAAGGAGTCAGGGGAGTATACAAAGCTTGCGTTTCTTCACAGACTTGCAAAAATTCCGGGTTTTTATGTTCCGTCTTTTTACAGCGTTAGTTATAATGCGGACGGCACGATTTCCTCCTATACTCCCAAGTATGACAACATTCCGATCAAGATAACAAAGCGAATTATTAAGGATATGGATCAAGCTTATTTCCCGGACAGGCTTGTTATGCCGTATATTGAAACGGTTCATGACCGAATCGTACTTGAGGTATATCGGGGCTGCATCAGAGGCTGCCGCTTCTGTCAGGCGGGAATTATTTTTCGCCCGGTAAGAGAGAAAACGCCTGAGATTTTGAACGAGCAGGCGAAATGTTTATACGAAAGCAGCGGATTTGATGAAATTTCGCTTTCCTCACTGAGTATAAGCGATTATTCGGAGCTTACCAAGCTGACCGATTTGCTTCTTGAATGGACAAATGAATCGAAGGTAAGTCTCAGCCTGCCCTCTCTGAGAATTGACAGCTTCACAAAGGAGCTGATGGATAAAATTTCTACCGTCAGAACAGGCGGACTCACCTTTGCTCCTGAGGCGGGGACGCAAAGACTTCGCGACGCCATTAATAAAAATGTTTGTGAAGACGACCTTATGAAAGCCTGCCGCACTGCTTTTGAGGCTGGAAAAAATTCGGTAAAATTATATTTTATGAACGGTCTTCCAACCGAAACAATGGAGGATATCGCGGGAATTGCGGAGCTTGCCAAAAAGGTTGACAGAGAGTTTTACAAGGCATCTTTGAGACCGAAGGGAAAGTCTCCTGCGGTTACCATCAGTGTTTCCTGCTTTGTTCCGAAGCCTTTTACATCATTTCAATGGGAAGGACAGGACAGCCTTGAAGCCCTTGTGGAAAAGCAGAACTATTTGAGAGACTGTATAAGAGGAGAAAAGCATATCCGTTACAATTGGCATGAGGCAAAGGTAAGCCGTATTGAGGCGGTATTTGCGAGAGGAGACAGGAGACTCGGACGCGCTCTTCTGGAAGCGCATCGGCTTGGAATTAAGTTTGATGGATGGGATGAGTTTTTCAGCTATGACAAATGGCTTGAAGCCTTCGCACATTCGGGAATCGATCCTTCTTTTTATGCCAATCGTACTTTTGCGCTTGATGAGGTTCTTCCTTGGGATATCATTGACTGCGGCGTAAATAAGGAATTTTTCCTGCGTGAAAGAGCCAAAGCATATCATTCTGAAACAACCCCTAATTGCCGTGAGCATTGTTCAGGCTGCGGTGCAAATAAGCTCGGAGGTGTAAGGTCATGCTGCCCAGGTCTGTCAGATTGAAATTTACCAAAACCGGTAGTCTTCAGTTTATATCACATCTTGATTTGAATCGCACAATGAAGACCGTTATGATACGTGCGAAGATACCGATTCATTATACCGAAGGATTCAATCCCCATCCCAAAATGGTTTTTGCGCTTCCGCTTTCTATCGGAGCAGAGAGCGTTTGTGAGCTTCTTGATATAAAGGTTGATAAAGAGCTTTGCGATGATGAGATCGTGAGACGATTGAACTTGTCTCTTCCGTCTGAGATGAGAGTACTGGAAGCCTATACTCCGGAAACAAAATTCACGGACATTCGCTATGCCGAGTATGAAATTTGTTCCGAAGAACCAATGGATGTATCTCCGTTGTCAAGTGATTCGATAATTGTGATGAAGCGTACCAAAAGCGGCACAAAGGAAAGCGACATAAGACCTCTGATAAAAAGCTGGAACAGAACCGACAGCGGCTTAAGCTGTGTGCTTTCCGCTGATAGTGCCGACTATCTGAATCCGGAATATATTGCTTCGCTTTTTCATCTTAAGGATTATTGTATCATGCGACGTAAAGTGCTGCTTGCGGACGGAATTACGGAATTCAGATAATGCTGGAAAAATTCAGAGAATCGGAGATGCGCAGCGCGGTGATCGCTTCGACAAGTATTCTGCGCGCCGCGATGTAATCGGCGGACGAACCATGCTCATAGTAATCGCAGGTGTTATAAAGCGCTGCTGTGACCGCTGTGATATATCCGGCTTTGGCTGCGCAAAGCAGACGCGGCTTTGCAGATTCCCATAATTCTTCTGCCTGCTCGATTGCCAATGCCGGCGAACATGCACTATCGTCAAGCTTTTCCGGAAAGCATGCTTCAAGTTCAAGCAGCTTTGCGGTTACCTTATCGATATAGATACAGTTCAGAACGGAACAGATCATCAGTACGGCAAGAATGATCAATGAAGCGACAAAGGATTTCATTTCTTTTTCTCCTTTTCTTTTTCGATATAGTAGGAACGGTTTCCATCGGTTGTCATAAGGAAAAGATTTTCAAGCTTTCTTTTGTCAGATGAAAGCCGTGCGGCAAGCCATAGTTCGTCTTTCCCAAGTAGCTTCAGAAAATGGGTGTTTGCTTTTCCGTCAACTATAACCGGCAGAGCAAGCTTGTCAGATTTCGTAAAGGCGGATATCTGCCCGTTATGCTCAAGAAAACAGAATTCAAGTTCTGAAATATCCGAAACGTCTTTAAGACGGAGAGAACTGATCAGTTCATCCGCACTCAGGCGCTGTTTGTTCAGGGCATGCAGATTGAGCTTTCCGTTTGAAATAATGACGGTTGGAGGCGGCTCAAACATTTTTTTGAAAAATAACGATTTTGTGGTAATGAAGGATATGATAATTTCAAGTGAAACGAGAAGAAGAATAGGAAGTATTGCATATATCAGAGGAATGTCAGGATCAGATAGAGGAGCGGCGGCTACTTCCGATATTAAGAAAGCGGTTGTCAGCTCCGAGAGCTGCATTTCACCTACCTGTCGTTTTCCGGTCAGCCTAATGGATGCAATCAGAATAATGTAAATAATAAGTGTTCTTATCAGTATAGGAAACATTTATAGCCTCTTATAAAAATCTTAATATGGATATTTTGTTCGATCACTGTTTTATTATTTACTTTAAGCTTATAAATATGTGTCCTTTTTACCTAAAAAGGATAGAAAATGAGAGAAGTTTTTCATCTCCGGATTAAGGAATCACAGAATAAATCGTCAACGTATTTTTCCGGCAGATTTTTTGCCTTCCGTTCAAAAAATCATCTTGGGAATCTGCTGTTTGATTTATTTAGTGATTTCTTAAAGGCAGAACGAGTCTGTGAAGATTTCCTGATGGGGGATATTCTGCGTTCTTTTCTGTTGCCTCGTTTCTTTTTATTTAAGGCAACACCGCCGGGTGCACGGTTAATGCCTTTGTTGCACATTTGCTTGCGTCTTTTCCGTCAACCTTCACCAATTTCATCGGCAGAGGAGTCACGCTTTCCTCCTCAATTGGTATTGTCTGACGAAAAATCCGGCGGCGCAACTGTACAACAATCATTGTGCGGTATTACCTTAATTTTGAACAGCGATTTTGCTATGCAAAATTCGGGAAAGGAAGCTTTCGATTTATGAAGGCTATAGTCTAAAATGCTTGACGAAAAAATTTTTAAAACGCTCGGTATTCTCGGGGGACTTGGTCCTATGGCAACCGTTTATTTCTATGAAATGCTTACCGAGCATACAAGGGTTTCCTGTGATCAGGAGCATATAAATATTATCATTTCAAGCCGGGCAACAACACCGGACAGAACGGCTTATATACTTGGTAAAAGTAAAGAGAATCCGCTTCCGGTTATGGTGGAGGAGGCACACCGTCTTGTCTCCGCAGGAGCTGATGTAATTGTCCTCCCCTGCAATACGGCACATTATTTTTATGATGAGCTAAGCCGTGCAACAGGTGTTCCGATTATCAATATTATTACCGAGACGGTCTCTTATTGTCTGCAAAATGGTATGAAAAAAATCGGATTGCTTGCAACCGAAGGGACTGTCCAATCGCAGGCATACGGAAATGTATGTAAAAATTCCGGAATATCGGTTGCTTATCCCTGCCGGGAATCTCAAAAGCTGATTAACGAGATTATTTACGATGAGATTAAACAGGGAAAGGATGCCGATATGGAAAAGTTCGGAAGGGTTGCTTATGAACTCAGGGGGCAGGGGTGCGATACGCTTGTTCTCGGATGTACGGAGTTGTCTTTGCTGAAAAAAAGCGGGCATCTCGGAAAGTATTATACCGATTCTCTTGAGGTTCTTGCTGCAGTGACAATTGAGAGATGCGGAAAAACGCCGGTAGGATTTGATTTATAAAAGAAAGGCGGTGTAAAAAAGTGAAACTTTTTTGAACATCGCCTTGAAATATTCCTTTCCGGTGTCTTGCCTAAGCGCAAGCACAAAATCTGTTGCTTCCCGGAGCGAAGTAGGAGAAATTTGAAAAATCACGAACGTCTGTCCGTGATTTTTTTTGTTGGCTATAAAAAATATTAAGCTTTTTATAGCTTTCCTATTTGAAAGTTGAGTTCTCTGACTCCAAGTTGAGTTAATTGTAATTTTTGTCTTTTAGTTTAGCGGAATCTTATCTGAAATATTATATATCTTATCTAAGATTAGTTTTATTTTTATAATTTTAACCTCCTGAATTGTTTGTCTGACAGATAATAATATCCTGATTCTCCGTTTTTAATATAATGTATCACAATTTCCCCGCTATCGGAATCGATTTCAACAATTTGCAGACGGTGCGACATGGCGTCCGACTTTGAGACTGCGGCGTCAGAAAAAATAAAGTAGGTAATGCCGCTGTATTTTTCTTTTATGCCGGTGAAGAAGCTGCGTTCTTCGACATTGGTAAAACGAACGCCCTTTTGCTTCAGATCTACATACCTTGTTTCGTTTACGGTAACGGTTCCTTCCGCTTCGGTCGGCTTAAAGAAAAATCGGTAGAAAGATAAACTTATCGTTACGGATACCGGTTCGCCGTCTGCCGATACTGCGGTCGCTGTCGATGAAATCTTAATAGGAAAATGGTACCACACGGTAAAAACGGAAATGACTGTAATGCAAAATAAGAATAATATCTTTTTTTTATGATGTTTTAGTTTACCGAATAGTGATCGGAAGAAAGAAACCATCATCTGTTCTCCTTGCAAATATAATTATGTTAATATGACGGAAGAAAAGGAAAGATACTGACCCTTATCGGATTACAGAATTTATGGTGTACTTTACGATACATGGATATATCCTCCTTATATATTATTCTATCATAATTATATACTTATTTTTGTTTATTGTCAACGCTTATTTTGGCTAATAATCTTAGAGATATTAATAGAACAAGTTTAAAATTGGCATTTATTACATAAAAAGAGAAATACAACATGACTTATTTTCTTTTTTTGAGAGGAAATATTGCCTATAAATAGTGTTTATCAAGCGAAAAAAACGGGTATATTTCCGAACTTAAAGGACATATTCAGAATATTATTGCAAAATTCCGGTATATGTTGTATAATAAAATGTAAAAAACAAAAATCGAGGGTTGGAGGACAAGATGAAGGAATTTTATGAAAATCCCCTCTGTGTAAGATACTCGAGTGATGAGATGAAGAGAATCTTTTCTGCGGATTGCAAGTTTTCAACATGGAGAAAGCTTTGGATTGCTCTTGCTGAGAGCGAGCAGGAGCTTGGTCTTGCTATCACAAAAGAGCAGATTGAGGAAATGAAGGCGCATATCTATGATATAGATTATGATGCCGCTGCAAAATATGAGTCTGAGCTTCGCCATGATGTTATGGCGCACGTTCGTACATACGGGGACGCTTGTCCTAATGCTAAGCCGATTATTCATCTCGGAGCAACCTCTTGTTATGTCGGGGATAATACGGATATTATACAAATGCGCGACGCGCTTTTGCTGATAAAAAAGCTGCTTGTAAACGCAATTTCGGCGCTTGGCTCCTTTGCAGAGAAATATAAGGAGGTTCCCACTCTTGCTTATACGCATTTTCAAGCCGCTCAGCCTACTACTGTCGGCAAGCGAGCAACGCTCTGGGCGCAGGATCTGATACTTGATTTAGACAATCTCGATCATGTTCTTTCCCGTCTGAAGCTTTTGGGCTGCAAGGGAACTACCGGAACCGGCGCAAGCTTTGTCGCTCTTTTTGACGGCGACACCGAAAAGGTAAAGCTACTTGAAAAAAAGATTGCTGAGAAGATGGGATTCAGCGGTGCTGTTGCTGTTTCCGGACAGACTTATACAAGAAAAATCGATTATTTTGTACTTTCCGTCTTATCGGGAATCGCACAAAGTGCTTCCAAATTTGCAGGCGATATCCGGTTGCTTTCGCATATGAAGGAGTTTGACGAGCCGTTTGAGAGTAAGCAGATCGGTTCTTCCGCTATGGCATATAAGAGGAATCCCATGAGAAGTGAGCGCATTGCGTCACTTTCAAGGTATGTTATTGCCGACACGCTCAATCCTGCTGTAACGGCAGCAACACAATGGCTTGAAAGAACCCTTGACGATTCGGCAAACCGCCGTATCAGTATTCCTGAGGCTTTTCTTGCTGTTGACGGTATCCTTTCTCTTTATATCAATGTGATTTCCAACGGAAATGTATATCCGAAGGTTATGGAGAAGCATTTGAATGAAGAACTTCCGTTCATGGCTACCGAAAATATCATGATGTATTGTGTCAGAAAAGGAGGAGATCGTCAGGAGCTTCATGAGGCCATAAGGGAATTGTCGGTTGCTGTTACAAAGCAGATAAAGCTGAACGGGGCAGACAATAATCTCCTTGAATTGATTTTAAATGATAAACGCTTCGGTATTACGAAGTCTGAACTTGACGATATTCTTCATGTTCGTAACTTTATAGGAATGGCGCCAGAACAGACAGAAGAATTTATAAACAACGAGATAGAACCTGTTCTCGCTTCCAATCGAGATTTTCTTGGTCTTGATATAAACATCCGCGTCTGAGATAATCGCATAAACTGAAAGAAGGAATATTAATGTTAACAGCAATTGTCGGAATTAACTGGGGAGACGAGGGAAAAGGCCGTATGGTGGATCTGCTTTCCCGAAAATTTGATATTGTTTCCCGGTATCAGGGGGGGAATAATGCCGGGCATACGGTGGTCAATGAAAAAGGAAAATTTATTCTCAATCTTCTTCCGTCAGGAATACTCAGAGACAGTACCGTAAATGTGATGGGACCGGGAATGGTGATTGACGTTGAGCATCTTTACGGAGAGGTGCAGAAGCTGCGCGACGCCGGAATTGTGATTACGCCTGATCATTTGAAGATAAGCGACAGGGCAACCATTTGTATGCCGTATCATAAGCTTCTCGATTGTCTTGAGGAGGAACGCCTGGCAGATAAAAAATTCGGCTCAACAAGACGCGGTATAGCCCCGGTGTATGCCGATAAATATATGAAAAAGACCGTAAGAATGGGAGATTTGCTGCATCCCGAGACGCTTCCGGAAAAGCTTAACGATCTTATGGAATGGAAAAATCTCACTGTTAATAAGGGATACGGACATGATAAGATTACCCCGGAGGCGATGCTTGAGTGGCTTAATACTTATGCCATGCCGTTTGTTCCCTATATAACCAATACGACAAAGTATCTCGGAGAGGCTGCTAAAAATGGGAAAAACATTATGTTTGAAGCGCAGCTTGGGGCGCTCCGCGATATAGACTTCGGAATATATCCTTACACTTCCTCTTCTTCTACTATCGCGGCTTACGCTCCTATCGGGGCGGGAATTCCGCAGTGCAGACTTGACGAGGTTATCGGAATTATGAAAGCATATTCGTCTTGCGTGGGTGAAGGTCCTTTTACCTGTGAACTTTTTGGAAGTGATGGGGATGCGCTTCGTG
>USPP01000058.1 GCA_900556615.1 uncultured Eubacteriales bacterium | reverse complement strand
AGCTCGGATTCGAGAATTTCTGTTCATTTAGGTGACGGTTGGACCGCTGACTATTCCGCAAATCTCGAACAAATCCGCAGCGAAGGCTGGCAATCTTCTGTAATAGGATCAAGCATAACCTTTACAACGAACAGCGCATATTTCTATGTAATGTACACAAGATCAAAAAAATCCGGGAACATTGAGGTTCGCATAGACGGCGAACTTAAAGAAACCTTTACCGACGCCTAATCGGCTACCGAGGAATGAGTATTGCCCGCGTCGTCATGTATTTTGATATCCCCGGTGAACATACTGTGACTTTGACACTTTCAGACAATCCTGCTACCGAGAAGGATTGGTGCGGAATCTGTGCCGTCGGAGCCTCAGGCTTTAGCTCTTAATAAAAAAATTTTTATATAAAGGAGAAAAAACAATGAAAAAAACAGTCGCATTCGTCATTCTTTATGCTCTTCTCACATTCTCCATGCTGATCGGTGTCAGCGCAAAAACACTCGTCTATTGGACGGCAGACGACACCACGGGTTCGTGGGGTTCCACAGAAGTTTCGGCTATGGAAACCGGTAAAGTCAAGGGCGCTGTAAGCGTAACACAGGAGGTAACGGGCGCTCAGGCCGCTCCGAATATTATTTGCTATTCGCTTAAAGGGGAAGCGGTAGGAAAAGAACCTCTCGATCTTTCGGCTCCTGAGGTGATAACTGAGGGATATGTTCACTTATATGTCTACATAAGCGATATCGATGAGGTCATTCTCGCTGAGGGCAATTCCGTTCTGGAGTTGAGTTCAGACGGAGTAAAATGCTTCAGATGGCAGCTTTATGACAAGCTGAACGAGGGTTGGAATGAACTTACGCTCAAGTTCTCCGATGCACAGGTTGATGAAGGAACGGAAAAAGACAAGATTTCCGATATGCGTATTTTCCAATATGGCTATAGCTTTACTTTAGCTGTTGACGATATTACGATCTTCGTTCCGGGAGAGGATGAACCGGAGCCTACTAATCCCGGCACCGGAAGCGCGGTTCTTCCCGCAATCCTTCTTTGCGTAACAGCCGGAATAGCCGTCACAGCCGCTTCAAGAAAAAAAATCAGATAAATCCATTCTAAGCTCTGCCCTGCCCGTATACGAGGGCAGGCGGAGCTTCTCTTTCAATCACCACGGCAATTTGCCTAAGAAAGGATATAAATTTATGAAATACTGTCTCAGCGGAAATGATTGGAAAGTTCAAAGCGACAATATGTCTGCCCCTATTCCTGCAATCGTCCCCGGAATTGTACAGCAGGATTTGATAAACGCCAAGCTCACAACCGACTTTTGGTACGGCATGGGACCAGAGGACAAATACGAAGCCTGCCAGCACACATGGGAATATACGAAGGATTTTTATCTGCCCGAAAAGGAACCCGGCGCGGAGCATTATACTTTAATATTCGAGTGCGTGGATTTTACCTGTGAAGTATTTTTAAATGATAAACACATTGGAGGAAACAACGGAGAATATAAGCTTTTCAAGCTCGACGCTACCGAGGAAATCATAGCGCCCGGAAATAACAAACTGAGAGTAGTCATAAACAAAATGCCGCCTGAGCTTTTAGATTATCTGATTCTTTCCGACGGTAAAAACAGCGGCGCCGACAGTGAAAACATGGAATATTGGTTTGTCAACGCCATGAATAAAACCCGTCAAACACTGAATGGTTTAAAAAGCATTGCTACTTACAGTTATGATTGGAGCAGTAACCTGTATACCCTCGGAATACCAAAAGACGTTTATCTGGAAACAACGGGAAATGCCCGCATTGACTGGCTGAAATATACCTATCGCTTTGAAAATAACTATCAGACTGCTTATATCGGAATTGAAGCTGAAATCACGGCATTTGCCAAAGTCAAAAACGCTGTGACGGAATTTTCCATATCGGGACACGGTACGCCGGTATCCGTAAAAAAGACCGCCTTGCTTGAACCGGGAGTTAATTTTATAAGTGAAGAGCTTACAGTTACAGAACCTGAACTATGGTGGCCGACACGGTACGGCGATCAACCGCTTTATAACATTTCGGTAAAAATAAGTGCCGATCATATCGTTTCCGATGAAAAGATTGAAAGAATCGGAATCAGGGATATAGAATGGGAGCAATGCGAAGGGCTTCCTTCAGATTTTATTCATCCCCTTGCCCTTCGGATCAACGGAAAACGAATCCGCTCTTTCGGTTCCTGTTTTGTCACGATCGACGCCTTCAAGGGACATGAGGGCAAAGAAAAGCAGCGTTACTTTGCAGAGCTTGCAAAACGGGGAAACATGAACGTCCTTCGTATTCACGGGGGACAGAGCTATTACTACAACGAGTTTCATGATTATTGCGATGAACACGGAATCATGCTCTTTGTGGATATGCCGATCGCCAACTGCGTACCGGAGGAGCTTCCGGGAATGTATGATATGTATCGGGAAACCTTTTCAAGCTTCATCAAGCAGCTTCGCCGTCATCCCTCAATCATTGAATGGTCCGGGGGAAACGAAATGGGCTGGTATTCCGATCCTACTATGATACATCCTGCGCTGGCGCTTATGCTGGAGGTCGGAAAAGAATGCGATCCTCAGCGGATTTTCCGAAGCACCTGTCCGATTGTAGGGACCAGACACGGACACTATGACTATAATCCCGACAATCACTATGAAGAGTATGACGCCATGCTTACTGACAACTGCAATAACGCGCCCATGCAGCGAAACGGTGAATTTGCCTGCAGCACTCCTTCCAACATTGAAACCTGGCATAAATACATCCCGTCAAAGGATCGTTTCCCTCTCGATCGGGAAAATGAAGTTCTGATCAGAAAAAATGTCTTTTACAGTATAAATCCCGACATGTGGATGAATCTTCCGATGATAGAAAAGATGTTCGGAAGCTGTAATTCCCTGGAAAAAGTCATCCGAGCCGGACAATATCTATCCGGCGAGGGACTTCGTTATGCAATGGATTCTTTCCGCTCCCGCGGGAAAAAATTCAGCGGCTTCAGCACATGGTGTTATAATGAGCCTGCCCCAAACGGAGCCGGATGCAATCTTGTTGATTTCGAAGGTCAGCCGTTCCACGCCTTTTACATGACAAAGGAAGCGATGGAAGAGATCAGTATCTGCCTACACATCGATTCTGTTTTCTATAATTCCACCGACAGCTCCTTTGCCGATATCATCATCAACTCCGACGCGCCGGAAACCGTCTGCAACCTTCACTGGGAATGGGTGCTTCGAGACCGACGGGGACAAATATACCGTCAGAACGACGGTGTTCTTTCCTCTGTCGGTTCGGTGGAGAGCGTGCGGGTAGACAGAGCAAAAATCAACCCACCTCTCCCGATGAAGCTCGGTCCCGTTTTTATGGAACTCCGTCTGTATAAAAACAAAAAATTAATCAGCGAACGAGTTCAGTTCTTTGCTATGAAAGGTGTAACCGCACCGCTTGCCGGTCTTATAAACCCAAACATGCCGGACAATGATTTCGGTATTCCCTATACCATGACAGGTCAATGCGGAGGAGGAATCCGGCAGACAACGCTTTCCGTAACGCTCATACAGCAATCGGATCATATGCTCAAATATCTTATAAAGAACACCGGTGAACAAATCGCCCTCTGCTGTCAGGTTAAACCTCTTACCCATCATCTACCTATGCTGTACATAAATAATAATTATATCAGTATACCTCCCGGAGCGGAAAGAGAAATTACACTTGAATCTTTCTCCGACTCTATTGAAAACCCCGGAATCTCGATAGAAGCGTTTAATTCGCCTCTCTATGAGATTCCCTCTGATAACACACTTTTGATTCTGAGCAGATTTGACGGCACTAATACGGATTACGCTATAAACGGAGGCATAACAAACCTTACGTCAGACGGTATCCGAATTTCTGCGGAAAAAGTAAATTATCTTTGCGATGACGAAATGACCTTCCGCTTCCAAAGTGATTTCATCGGTTCCTGCATCCTTGAACTCGGTATAACAGACGCTGCAAAAGAAGGAACAAACCTTTCCATAGAGCTTAATAACATTCCGCAAGAGTTTTCATTCGAAGGAGGCTACGGTCTGAAAAAACAGAACCCCGATCAGTTATGCGAGCCGAAAACAAAAAAACTGATGTTTAATACAGGGTTGAGATGCGGAGAAAACACCTTGAAGATCAAACCGCTTTCGGGATGGTTCACCTGGGATGCTCTGCTGGTAACAAAATCTTCATCTGCCGAAGCGGGAGAAAACTGCAATGAAACAAACACATAACAAAATCTTGCGGAAATTCACTTTTCTGCTTCTATTCGTTCTAATTGTGACACTATGCGGATGTAATCATTCCGATAAAAAAACGGAAAGCACCGATTCCTCCGACACATCGAAAGATGAATTTTCGATACAATATAAGAGCGGAACAGACAACTATTTCGGCTTTGCGCCCGATAAAATCTACGCCGTTGCGGGAGAAACCGTTACGGTCAGCACAAACAGTTACTCACGCTTCGGCTATTCCTTTACTGGCTGGAGCGACGGAGAAAAAACATACATGCCCGGAGATACGCTTGTCATGCCGGAGGGAGGAATCACTCTTACCGCCACATGGAAAGAAGGCGGAACCTATTTTTCACTGGAAACCTGCGATTCAAACGAGGGATGGTGGGGAACTCATGATATATTCAATGGAACCGATTCCCCTAAAGAAGGAAGCGGTTACAACGGCACACGAGGAAACGAGGTTCTGATTTTCTGTAAAATGTTTGATTCTCCATATGACATTTCTACCTTTGAAGCAACAGGATTTATCCATCTTTGGTTTTGGGTTGAAGACGAAGCACTGCTTCAAACAAATTCCGAGAATATGGGGCTAATCGAGCTTAACGATTCCAAATCGAATACCTATTCTTTATCGATAGCTGCCTGCAAACCGAAAACCGGATGGAACGAGCTCTGTATTCCACTCTGGGAGGCAATCATTTCCGGTGCGGATTTAACGGACATAACCAGCTTCCGACTATTCCAGTATGTCACGGAAACAACAGAGATTCGCATGGATGGTCTTGAACTATGGATGCCTGACCAAACGCTTACCATTCCGTTTCTCGGAGGCGGAGCAGATTACCTTCTCGGAGCAAAAAGCTCACTGGAGTTTCATAATATCGTAAGCGAATCTGTCATTACTCTGCCGGAAAATCTCTATGTAAAACATGGATATGATTTTTGCGGTTGGAGCGACGGCAAAAAAACATATGAAGAAGGAGCGGAATACCGCGTACCATCAGAGGGAGTTAATTTTACCGCAATTTGGAAGGAATCAGAGAAATATATGTTAACATACGATTATATAACAAAAACCGTTGAGTATAAAGCATATTCCGGAGAACATATCACCGTTCCGTCCGACGCTGTGCGAGCAGGATATGTATTCGGCGGATGGCAGGACGGAAATAAAATCTACCGTCCCGGAACCACCTATACCATGAAAGCGAAAAAAACTACCCTGACTGCACTTTGGACTAAAATAGACGATTATAATATGCTGTCTGATGCCATCGGCGCATGGGAGCTTCGCGAAGGCGGTTCTGCCGGTCTTGCTCCCTCGGCTATCGGCGGCAGCACACTAAACTCTAAATGGCTGAACAACGATACATTCGGTCAGGTTGCGGATTTCTCAACCGAGGGCTCTTATCTTTATACAGAGAAATCTGATATATCTCTGTCGGATCGCTTTACTCTTTCAGCATGGATTAAAGCGCCGGCACGTGAAAATGTGAAGCGAACCATTCTTGCACAAAGCGGTAAAGTCGGAGAATCGGTTACTGAAAGTGAAATATTTTTTAATGCTGACGACAAAACCGGTTGGTGGGGCACGAACGAAATCAAAATCGGAACAGGAAACGCCGCCGAAGGAAGCGCCTATCTTGAGAGCACGGGAAATGACATCATTATATTTTGCGTAAAATTCCCATCAACCGATATAACCAAATATATCGAGAACGGCAGTATTACTGTTTGGATTTATGTGGAAGATGCTTCTCTTATCGATATCCAGCATGGAGGAATGATAGAGTTTTCCAGCGATGGCGGAACCGGCCCATGCTCTACCGGATGGACTGTCCCCACTTTAAAGAACGGATGGAATCAGCTTACGTTCCCAATTTCGGGTTCTGTCAACAATAAGGCTGATCTCTCAAAAATAGATTATTTCCGTTTCTACCAATATGTAGCAGGAGAAACAACGCTTGGCTTGGATGCGCTTACCCTTTCAAGAGTAACGCAGCCTGAAAGCAACGGCGGCTGGTCGATGTATCTCGACGATGAAAGCGGTTATCTGACTTTCTCTGCTGACGGTCTTACCGGAATGAAAACGAGCGGTGTTAAGCTCACAGACGGTAAATGGCATCATGCAGCGGTCACTCTTGAAAATAACAAATTCACTTACTATATTGATTCAAAAGCAGTCAAGACGATTACGGTAAAAGGCAAGATTTCCGAAACGTCCGGCGATCTTTATGTCGGCGGAACCTCAGACGGAAAAAGCTCCTTTGACGGCTCCATAGCACAAGTAAGAATATACAATTCCGCCAAATCGCCCTCTGCTATTACGGCTACAACGATTCTCGAAACGGATAATATCCCCAAACAGCCTCGGCTAAACACCAAAAAAGGAGTTCTGATTGAACGTTTTGTGGGCAACAACATGGGACGGAACACTTTTGAAGTATATCTCGGCAAAGACTATAACAAGGTCGATATTACCAATGTTCAAGCTGCAAAAAAATTCGGCATGGATCATGTAAAAATTACGGTAACACCGAATAATCTGATTGATGAGAACGGACATCTTATCATAGAAAATATGACATATGTAACGCAGGATGTCAACATGATTCTCGCAGAAGGAATGCCCGTTATCTTCTGCTTTCATCCTGAACCTCCTTATAAAACAATTTATTTAAAGGATCTTGACAACTTTGAGCTTCTTTGTAACTGGTACCGCGAGGCCGCGGCATATATCGGTGATCATTGGACGCCGGATCAGGTATCTATACAGCTTATGACGGAACCGTACGACAACAGCTCGCTTGTATCATGGACATGGATGAGCGACAGAATGTATATAGCGGTAAGAAATGAGCTTCCCGATCATACCATTATCACAAGCTCCGATTCATCAGGTAATATTGAATACCTGAAAAAAATGTCTCCGGTTACAGATTCAAATGTCATTTATTCTTTCACCACCTATGAACCGTATATAGTAGGATTCGGTACGGCACGATCCGGAATGGGAGGATACCGCGGCTTTGAGAGCTATCTTAAAGACGTGCCCTACCCTGTTCCCGAAGGATTGAGTGAAAACCAAATATCCGCCATGGCAGATGAAATTTGCTCCCTTGTTCCGGATGATCTTCACGCTGAAGCAATTAAAATCGTAAGCGCCTATCTCGCAGGAGAATATGACTGTCATATACTGTACAGCAATACTTATGATATCGGTTATACCGCCGACTGGCAAATGACGCGCATGAACAGTCTGAGTGAATGGAGTGATAAATACGGCGGAAATATACATATTATGTGCGTAGAATTCGGATGTATGGATTCCGTAACCGCTAAGAAATACTTCGGCGCTGTTGAAGGCTCCGGCATCAGCGAAGAAGTCAGAATACGACTTATATCCGATCTTCGCACAGCGTTTGAAGCCAACGATATTGGCTGGTCATATTGGCTTTTCAACGGTGTATTTACCGTATTTGATCCCGAAAAACGCGAGATGAACGCAATAACCGACGACAGCTATATCGCCCGTGCATACGATAAAGCTTTGATCGAGGACGCACTTGGTTTGACACCGGACTACTCATGGAAGAAATAATATACACTTTGATCTATTCCATTTACAGCATAACTTAGGTAATGAAGGCAAAACCGCACAATTACCGGCTAACGCCTTGACAGCACAACTGCTTGCATATTTTCCGA
>USPP01000057.1 GCA_900556615.1 uncultured Eubacteriales bacterium | reverse complement strand
ATTGCCGAAACTACGAGCGGTATCGTCGATATATTGAAATCGCTTGATTTATGACGGAGGATGATTTAAATGGATAAGAAACAATTAACCGATATCTATTTTATGATGAATAAAATCCGCAAGTTTGAGGAAAAGGCTCTTCATCTCTTTGAGAGCAACAAGCTCCGCGGCTCGGTACATCTTTGCATAGGTCAGGAGGCGACTCCCGCAACCGTCTGCTCAATGCTTACCGACGACGATTATATCACCAGCACTCATAGAGGACACGGACACTGTATCGCTAAGGGTGCCGACGTGAGATATGCCCTTGCCGAGCTTATGGGAAAAGCCACCGGTTACTGCAAGGGAAGGGGCGGCTCTATGCATATTGCCGACTTCACAAAAGGAAATCTCGGTGCAAACGCAATTGTCGGAGGCGGTATTCCGATTGCTGTAGGAGCGGCGCTCGCTTCTAAAATGCAGAAAAACGGAAGGGTTGCGGTTTCTTTCTTCGGGGATTCCGCTACTAACGAGGGAACTTTTCACGAATCCCTGAATCTTGCCGCAGTATGGAAGCTTCCCGTGATTTTTGTCTGTGAAAACAATCTTTATGGAATTTCCGTGCCCCAGTGGCAGAGCACCTCCGTTAAGGATATCTCGGTAAGGGGTGAGGCGTATAATATTCCTCATTTTACGGTTGACGGGAATAAGCCTGATGAGATTGCCGCCGTGTTTGTCGATGCACTTGCAAGAGCAAAGAACGGAGGAGGACCGACTCTTATAGAGTGCAAAACCTACAGATGGCTCGGACACTGGACAGGAGATCCCCAGCCTTACCGTACTAAGGAAGAAATCGAGGAATGGAAAAAGAAGTGCCCGATCAAATATACAAGAGAGCTTCTTGAGAGTATGGGAACGAGCGCAGAGGAGCTTGACGGGCTTGAGGCAAAGGCGCAGGCGCTTATCGATGAAGCGGAGGAATTTGCGCTTAACAGTCCGGAGCCGGATCCCGCGCATGTTCTTGATGATGTTTTTTACGATGGAGGTGATGCGATATGATTAAGAGCTATGCTCAGGCAATAAAGGATGTTACCGCAGAGGAAATGCGCAGAGACGAGCGGGTATTTGTCATGGGAGAGGACGTTGAAGTTCTCGGCGGAATTTTCGGATGTACAAGAGGTCTTGCCGACGAATTCGGCGCCGACAGAGTAAGAAACACGCTTATTTCCGAGGCGGGCTTTATAGGAGCCGGACTCGGAGCCGCTTGCTGCGGAATGAGACCGATTGCGGAACTCATGTATATGGATTTTGCGATGGTTGCTCTTGATCAGATTGTAAATCAGGTAGCAAAGACGAGGTATGTTTTCGGTGGAAAAGCGAAAATACCGCTTGTTATCAGAGGCCAGCAGGGCGTCGGACGCGGCAATGCGGCAACGCATTCGCAGAGTGTTGAGGCTTTGTTTATGCATTTTCCCGGACTTAAGGTGGTTATGCCGTCAACTCCCGCAGATGCCGCCGGTCTTCTCAGAACCGCAATCAGAGATGATAATCCGGTTATCTTTATAGAGCATAAGGCGCTTTATGTCAACAAAGGCGAGGTCCCGGACGATAAAGATTATATGATTCCCTTCGGGAAAGCAAAAATAGTCAGAGAGGGAACCGACGCTACCGTCGTAGCAACTCACACATATGTTCAAAAAGCGGTTGATATGGCAGAAAAGCTTTGGAAAGAGGAAGGAATCTCCGTTGAGGTTATCGATCCCCGCACTCTCGTTCCTTTCGATAAGGATACCGTTATCAATTCCGTAAAGAAAACGGGGCGTGCTGTCGTTGTACACGAGGCTCACCGTGTCTGCGGAATAGGCGCTGAAATTGCTTCCGTTATTCAGGAGGAGGCATTTATGTATCTCGACGCTCCGGTAATAAGACTCGGAGCAAAGCAATGTCCGCTACCCTTTAATCTCGGACTTGAAAATGCAGTGGTTCCTCAGCCTCAGGATATATATGATGCAGTTAAAAAAACGCTTTATCTGAAGTAATACGAAAGGAATACACGATATGGCAAACATTGTGATAATGCCCAAGCAGGGGCTTCAGATGACCGAGGGGCTGATAACCAAATGGCTGAAGAAGGTCGGCGATGAGGTAAAAGAAGGAGAGCCGCTTTTTGAGATGGAGACCGACAAGCTTACCATCACGATTGATTCCTCCTTCAGCGGAACGCTGCTGAAAATTATTCGCGATGAGGGCGAGGAGGTTCCGATAACGGAACCGATCGCGCTTATCGGAAAGCCGGGCGACGATGTCAGTGGAATTGCTTTTGAAGCTGCCTCTAAACCGGAAGCATCGGCTGCCTTGACGCCGGAGCCGGTTCATGTTGCAGAAAAACCTGCAGCATTGCCGAAGACGGCACCTCTTCCGGTCGTTTCCCCAAAATCTTCAAATTCAAACGGGCGTGTTTTTATTACACCGCGGGCAAAAATGCGCTGCGCAGAGCGGGGAATAACCGATTATTCCAAGATTCCCGGGAGCGGTGGAGACGGACTTATTATCGAAAGAGACGTTCTTGCCTATAAGGAAACGAAGCAGACCGCGTCTGAGAGAATTGTCAGCCGCATAACGATAAGAGCCAATATCGGAGCCGCAGAGCGCTATGTAAAATCTGCCGCAGAAAGCGGTCTTGAGTTCAGTATGGATAAGCTGATCAAAAAGGCTGCTGTATCCGCCGCGAAACGTTATGAAACGTTTGACGGAATTGAGATCAAGACTCTCTGCGACACCGAGGCAGAGGAATATTTCCCTGCACTCTCACCGAACAGCGATATTTTGCTTTCGGCGGGAGGAATCTACACGGAGGGAGACCGCAGAGTGACGGTGCTTTCCATTGGGTTTGATCAGGAAAAGACAGAGGCGGTTTCTGTCGCTGATTATCTCTCCCATTTGAAAAATTTGCTCGAAAATCCTCTGCTTATGATGGCGATATGAAAAAAGAGCTTAAATACGGGAAAGGCACCGTAACGGTAGAGCTTGACGAAAAGAATTTGCTTGCAGAGCTGCTGCCTAACGAGGTTGCGGCAGATCTTACCGGTGTTGAAGAGGTACGGCGTTCTCTGTCCGAACCGATAGGAACAGACGGACTGTCGAAATTGGCGGTTGGAAAACATAACGTGGTGATTGTCACAAGCGATATTACACGACCTGTTCCGAGCTATAAAATCATTCCGTCAATTCTTGACGAACTACAAAAAGCCGGCGTTAAGGACGATGATATTACGGTGGTCTTTGCCCTCGGCAGTCATCGTGGACACACCGAGGAGGAAAAGAGACATCTTGTAGGAGATGCCGTTTATGATCGTGTCAAGTGCATTGACGCCGACGCTTCCGACTGTGTACGGGTAGGCGTGACAAAAGCCGGCACTCCCGTTGATATCTTCCGCAAGGTTGCAGAGGCGGATTTTAAGATTTGCGTCGGAAATATTGAGTTTCATTACTTTGCCGGTTACAGCGGAGGCGCAAAGGCTATTATGCCGGGGGTTTCCACGAGGGAGGCGATTCAGTGCAACCATCGGATGATGGTAAGACACGAGGCATGCGCGGGACGGCTTGACGGAAATCCTATACGCGAGGATATAGAAGAATCCGGAAAACTTCTCGGAATTGATTATATCGTAAACGTGGTTCTTGATGCTCATAAGGAAATTATTAAATGTGTATCGGGAGATTCCGTAAAAGCTCACAGAGAGGGCTGCGCGTTTCTTGATACGCTTTACAAATGCAGAATACCGGAGAAGGCGGATATTGTTCTTGTCTCGGCAGGCGGATTCCCCAAGGATATGAATATGTATCAGGCGCAAAAGGCGCTTGATAATGCAAAACATGCGGTCAGAGCCGGCGGAACCGTTATCTGGATTGCCGAGTGTACCGAGGGAATGGGAGAAAAACATTTTGAGGAATGGATGACGGGACATAAAAAGAGCAGCGATATGATAGATCATCTTCACCGCGATTTTGTTCTCGGCGGTCACAAAGCCGCTGCTATTGCTCTGGTGCTTGAGAAAGCAAAAATTGTGCTTGTGAGCAATTACAGCGACGATTTTGTGCGGGCTGTTCATCTTACACCTGCTAAGAGTGCGCAGGAAGCCCTTGATCAGGCGTTTGCTGAGTATGGAAAAGAGGCAAAGGTGATTATTATGCCGCTTGGAGGTTCCACGCTTCCTTCTGTATCAGAAATGTGAGAACAGACAAATGTAACCTCTGAGAAATACGAGCTTTTATCCTAAGGAATCTCTGATTAAATCTGCATAACCGATTTAATCAGGGATTCCCTAAAGATGAGAACGGCTTTTGGGTTTTTTCATAAGGATACTGCATTCGTAGGGCGTGGCTTGCTCCCACTGTAAAACAAATTTTGGAAGAGAAATTCCTCTTCCGATTTTGGACTGAATCGTGTTGATAAAAAGGGGCTGTCTCAAATTGCATTTTTGAGAGAGAAACGTATACAAAAGTAAAAAAATCAAGGGCATTTTTTTAATGACCTTGATTTTTTTGCTTGGATTTCACATGACGTTCATAATTGTTAGTGCGGTGAGACAGCCGCCCAAAAGATGGATAGGCGCTCTATTTGAGGAGCTTCGGTTTAATTCAGAAAAAAAGAAGGTTTGGGGATATGCTTGCTAAGCCACGGAGCCATGTCTTTTGCCCGACACGGCTTATCTATAAGGTGAATTTACATTAATAAAGCAACAGGCAAGGCAAACGGAATTAATTAATCTGGCTTTTGGAAGAGCAGATAAAACGTTCTCCCCGCTCCTTCAAGAACTCGCTGAATCATATAGTTTATTCCCATATAATATCCAACAGATCTTTAAAAATTGCCGAGATTTTCATTACCCATATGAGAAGTTTTGGGAGCATAAAAGATGATTCTTTGCCGTTTAGAAAGCAAGAATCGTCTGATTTTTTTATAATTTTTTTGTTTTCCGATATTCACCCGGCGTCGTTCCGGTTATATTTTTAAAGGCGCGGTTCAGTTCGCGTTTGTCATGATATCCAATTCTATCGCTAATTTCCTCTACCGAAAGCGAAGAATCCTCCAAAAGCTCGATTACTTTTTGAACCCGCACATTCTGTACATAGGTTGAAAAAGGAACACCGAAATTCTTTTTAAAGGCGCGGCTGAAATATGCCGGTGAATAGAAATATTTTCTTGCTATTTCATTCATAGAAATCTGATTGCTGCAATTTTTCTCTATGTAGTCGATTATCCCCGGAATAATGTCACGTATATCGTTCATTACCATATCGTTGCTGCTTGATTCAATATTCCTTATTATCATATAGAATAGAATATTTAAATAGCTCGATACAATCTCAGCATAATTGGTGCCCCTGTTGAGAATTTCGTCGCACATTGCATTTACAATGCCGTCTGCAGCGATAAGGTCGTTTCCCTTGAACCGGATAAGAGGGGTGCGCGGAATTTCTTCGGACGAAGTCTGTTCGCTGTTATAGAGATAATAGGCGAAGATATCGATAGCGGTGTGGCTGGAATAAAGGTTATCGGATATAAAATCCGGAAGGAGCACCATATCCGCGAAAAGGACGCCTGTTTCTGATTTGTGGTAGTGAGTCTGGTCGGTATCAATAAGAAGAAGATCTCCCTTCGCTACCTTGTATTCCTTATCGTCAATATAATGCGTGGCGGCACCGCTTATGATATAGATAAGCTCAAGAAAGTTATGTTTATGTACCGTGCTTTCGCCCATGAAAGTGTTTCGGTATGCCGTGAATTTCATACCGTTTTCAAGAAAGTCTTTATATTCGTAAGTGATCTCGCTTTCCAAACCGTATGTCTCCTCCGAAAAGTAACTGCATTTTATTTTAATATATAATGAAAGAAAAGTCAAGAGACAGAATAAAAAACGCGGGGCTGCCGCAAAAAGCAACCCCGATTTATAAGGCGGTTAAGCCATATGATTGAGAGCAAGCGTATACTGACTCTTTTTTCTTGCAGCATTATTCTTATGAATAATACCCTTGGAAACAGCGGTATCAAGCTTTTTAACAGCAACTGCATAAGCTTTTGCGGCGTTTTCCTTATCTCCGGCAGCGACTGCGGCTTCGTACTTCTTCATTGCGGTTTTGAGAGCTGTCTTGACCATCTTATTCTGAAGTGTCTTTGCTTCGCAGACCTTGACGCGCTTTTTGGCAGACTTGATATTCGGCAATCCGTTCACCTCCCGACGCTATATTGACATTCTGCATTTCAGTGATTAATCATACCACATATTATAAAAAATTTCAATAGTTTTTACGGAATTTTTAATTGTTAAATATTTGTAAACATTCAAAGACGCGATTGACAGAAAAAGAAAAATATGATAAAATCTATACTTGCATAGTTATCCTTGCTGATAGCTTGTGTTGCCCCGCAAAGGGCAGTGATGTAAATCAAAAAGTCGGCTGAAGCCTTATGCCAAGCCGAAAAATGACTTTTTTGAATCATACCGGTGTCTGTAGATTTCACGGCACGGGATGGCCTTTCTCGGTCTTGCACCGCAGCTTATAATTCGACTGTAACCAGCATGTCGTAGGGGTAGCGGTGACGGAGGAGAAAAGCTTTTCTGCGCCGGCGTTTTCTGCTTATACAGGTATGATTTATTAATTTGAATGGAGTGATTACTGTAATGGTCAAGCCCCATAAGCTCGGCAAAAATGTCAGAATGAGCTTTGCTAAGATTGATGAAGCTCTCGAAATGCCGAACCTCATTGAGGTGCAGAAGAAATCTTATAACTGGTTTCTGAAAGAAGGACTCATGGAGGTTCTTCGCGATGTCTCCCCTATAACCGACTACTCCGGAAATCTCAGTATAGAGTTTGTGGATTTTTCCATTGATCCTACGCCGAAATATCCGGTGGAAGAGTGCAAGGAACGAGACGTCAATTATTCCGCGCCGCTTCGTGTAAAAATGCGTCTTTACAATAAGACGACCGGAGAACTTCTCGAGCGTGACATTTTCATGGGAGATTTTCCGCTTATGACCGATAACGGAACCTTCGTTATAAACGGTGCGGAACGAGTTATCGTTTCTCAGATTGTACGTTCTCCGGGAATTTATTATACCTCGGAAATGGATAAGTCGGGCAAGAAAATCTATGCTTCAACGGTGATTCCCTATCGCGGCGCTTGGCTTGAATATGAGACAGACGCAAACGATATATTCTATGTAAGAATAGATAAAAACAGGAAAATACCGGTTTCTGTGCTTATAAGGGCACTTGGCATTGAAACCGATGCCGAGATTGTCAGCTTTTTCGGAGACGATTCGAAAATAACCGCAACGCTTGAACACGATATCTGTCAGGTCGAAGCGGATAAAAACGGTACAACAGCCGGGGATGAAGCGCTTAAAGAGATATATAAGAAGCTTCGTCCCGGAGAGCCTCCGCTTGTCGAATCAGCGCAGCTGCTTATAAATAATCTCTTTTTTGACCCTAAGAGATATGATTTAAGCGGTGTCGGCAGATATAAGTTCGATAAGAAGCTCGCTCTCGGAAAGCGTATTGTCGGATTTACGCTCGCTCGCCCCGTTGTGAGTCCCCTTACAGGGGAGTTCCTTTGTGACGCGGGAGAGGAGATTACCGCCGAGCTTGCGGAGCTTATTGAGCGGAGCGGTGTAAATGACCTTTATCTCCGCCTTGATGCTGAGCGGGAGATAAAGGTGTTCTCAAACGGAACGATTTATCCCGAATATATTCTCGGATACAACCTTAAGGACTGCGGAATTAATGAAAAGGTTAAGATTTCGGTTCTGCTTGAAATTCAGGAACAGTGCGGAGAGGATGCCGAAGCGATAAAGGCGGAGGCGAAGCGCCGCATAGCGGAACTTGTGCCTAAACATATTACAAAGGACGATATCTTCTCGTCTATCAATTATCTGATTTGCCTGTCTCATGGAATCGGTACCACCGATGATATTGACCATCTCGGAAACCGGCGTCTGCGCTCTGTCGGAGAGCTCCTCCAGAATCAGTTCCGTATAGGCTTCTCCCGTATGGATAAGATCGTTAAGGAGAGAATGAATATTCAGGACAACGAGACGCTTACTCCCGAGGGACTTATCAATATTCGCCCGGTTGTTACCGCTATCCGCGAGTTTTT
>USPP01000056.1 GCA_900556615.1 uncultured Eubacteriales bacterium | reverse complement strand
GAAGAACGTCCGCCGGAGCTTGAGAGCTTCAACTCGGGATTTTTGGACAGCTTCTGCGACAGCAGGGAAAAATCCTCCGAGGTTCCGTTGCTTCCGTAAGCATAATTTACCTCGGCTTCGTTCACCGCAACGGTAGAATTTATAATCTGAATGTTGGAAATCGGCTGTGAATCGGAATTTCCTGAATTTTTAAAGCTGCATACCCAATCGACAGCAGCAGTGTCCTTATAGAGTAAGGCAGTACAGGATACCGTTACACCGTCAAATAAATATTCCACGGTATAGACGGTATTTCCGCTCTCGTCTTGCTGCTTATCGGTCTTCTTTTCTGCGCCCGATATTACCTCGAAATAGGACAGAGAGCCGTATTCAAAGGAAAAAAGGGAATCGTTTTCGATTTTTTCTTCTATCCAAAGTCTTGCAGTCTCAAGACTGGCGGAATTGGATAGGGAAATGGGACTATATGAGACGGTTTCCTTTTTATCCGTCTCTGCTGTTTCTTTTCCGGAATTATTTTTACTACAAGCATAGAAGCTGAAAATCATTACGGTCACCAATATGAGAGAGAAGAGTCTTTTTTTCATTTTTTCTCTCCCCTTTTTCTTTTTTTACCGCCGAGCAGCACGAAGCCGATTAACAGTGCGGAGAATGCAACGCTGGCAATTAATATTGCCGCAGGCATAAAGCTGTTTTTTGTATCGGAAATATCGTTTTTGCTGCTTTCCGGACTGTCTGTTTCAGACTGTGTCGGTTCTTTTTTTATGGAAAGGACTGTCCCGTAGTCGAAACTGTCCGGAATGCCGACATCCTCATAGGAAACCTTATCGGTTTTTATTGAAAAATCCTTCGCTATCGAACTATATTGACCGTCCCAGCCTCCGACAAGATTTGCCGTAAGCTTTTGGGTGCCGTCGACGGTTGTAATATTGTCGATCAAACCGTCCCGGCTTGGGTTTGTCTGATCAAACGGAACCTCCTCAATTGCAAGCTTAAGCGTATATCCTTTTCCTGCATAGTTGACAAGATCGCCCTCAAACCGCTGAAGAGAAGTAATATTGTTTACTCCGTCGTCATAGGCAAAAAGAATGGTGTCATGCTCTGAATCGGTAAAACAGATTTTTCCCTGAAACTGCAGAGGCTGAGAATTATCGCTGTATTGGAGAATATTATTAGCGTCAACGACGCGGAGCGCAATATACGGTCCGCGGTTTGATCCGAGAAGGTTAAAGGCAATCGGCTTTGAAAAACGGATAATAAGCTGGGTATCGCTGATCTGGATTACCTCCGTTACAGTAAGCAGGTCAGACGCTTTTGACGGGACGGATAAGTTTATCATCATTATGGTACACAGGATGATCGCTGCAAAAGAGGCATATATCCTGGCTTTCATTTATTTTCTCTTTCTGACAATTATGACAGCTGCTACGATTCCGGCAATGACAACGACAGCCGCCGCAATATATATCCAGGTATTATCGGAGGATTTTTCGTTCGGTGCTTTTTCCGTATCGGTATTATCTGCGGTGTTTTGGGAAGCTGTTTCTTCCGATGAGACAGTCGGTTTGCTTTCGGTTGTAATTTCGGCTGAGGTATCCTCAACGGGAGCGGAGGTGCTGTCTGATGAAGTATCTTCATTTTCAAAGGTATCTGTTATTTCAACATAAGCTCCATCGTAAGAGCCTTCCTGAGCAGGCTTGTTGGCATATAGCTTTTTGTTGAAATCAGTCTGATCAAAGAGCGCGTCAACATAACCGTTTCCGAGTGTGACAGTGCCCTTTTCCTCAAGACAGAAGGCAACAACGCAGCCCTCAAAAGAACCGCCGGGGCGGACAAGCTTGAGAATATCTTCGATATTCTGACAGGATAAGGTTGTGTCTACCATTGTCCATGACATGGTTTCTCCCATAGCAAACCCAAGAGGATAATCGCAATAGCCTCCCCATTGCAGCGGAACGTCTCCAATGTACTGCAGATTCCAATCGGTGGTGTTATCCACGATACGGATTGCGGCGAAATAGTAAAATCCCACCATTCCCATTTCCTCGGTCCTTTTTGAATCAGGATCGTGTACATTGTCCATTTTTACCGAGAAATTCATATATAGGGTTTTGGGAGAGATAATTTCGACGCTTTCCATTACTACGTCATCGCCCTCGGCACTTACGGAAGCTGGAAAACAGAGAACGAGCAGGATTGCGGTCATCAAGAAAGAGAGAATTTTTTTTGCGTTTTTCATGTTCATATTACTCCTTATGTTTTTTGTCCTTTCGGACAGAATTACGGAAGATTTCACGTTTTATTCTGCAAGCTCGTCAAGATAGATATCAATCATAAGATCGACATACGACGAGATAGAAGAAAGAGCAGAACTGAATGTGAGAGCCTTTTTCCAGATTGTATCCTGTATTTTGTTTCGTATATCGCTTTGCCAAACGGTATCTCCGAGGTCAATGGTGCGCGTACTGCTGATCAGGTCAAGCATTTCCTTGGCATCCGGATCGTTGGTATATCGGTTTTTAAGTGCTTGCTCGTAGTAAGCGTCATAAACATAGCTTTTGCTTTCGATAGCGAGTGCTTCCAAAATGACGGAGGTCATATCGAGACGGGTGTTCGTATTGGGAACAACATAAAGCCATCCGTCGATTACTCTGGAATGGTATTCCTCCTGAGCTTCATCAAGCTTGGGATTGGGAACGACGCCGAAATCATCGGTCATATCATTAAGATTAGCAAGCTCATGAATGATTGAAACACGGTAAAGAGCGCTTCCGTTCCTGAAAACCAAGGAGGCCTCGTCGCGGAAGTTTCCCTGCCCGAAATATTGCTCGGTAGGACGGAATTGGGTATCGTATATTACCATATCCTCATTAAAGTACCCGCCGATCTTAGTCAGGAAATCGATAAAGCCTTCGTTTGAGGGAGCGGAGTAGATGGGATAGTCATTCTCGTCTTTTTCAATGGTAGAATATCCGGCTCCAATCCACAGGGAAGGATATATCATGTCACTTTCTCCTACTATGCCGAGCTGATCATAATCATTATACAGACCGTCACTGTTCAGATCCTTTGTTGCCGCTTTTGCGGAGGAAAGCATTTTATCAATGGTCCATGTTCCCGCTTTGACCAGATCGTAGGGATTTTCAAGCTGATTGTCCTCAAGTATTCTCTTGTTGAAAATGGTGCAGTTTGTTTGTGCAAACATATTAAGGCACTCGGAGCTATAGGAGAAAAACTGAATTCCGTTTACCGTAAGAGCGTTGTTGACATCCTGTATATACCACGGCTGCGTGGTATCACAGTATTTAAGGCGGTCGGTTCGTGTGATGTATCCGTCAACTCCATAAGAAAACGCTTCCCGCTGTATCAGCATATTGAGTTCGTATTCGTCGCTGACTGCCGAGACATAATTTACGAATCTGCTTGAAAGCTCTTCCCAGCTGCTGACGGTATCTTCTTTAAACTCAATATCATAGCGTGATTCTATTATGCGGTTTCTTTTGTATTGCGCGGCAAGAACCAGATTGGTGGTGTCTGCGTCCGCGTCAAAAGAGGTAGGCATCCCGCTGGAATCGTTTGATATAGTCAGAATACGGAATGTATAACCGTCGTAGGTGTCGTCGGGAAGATAGTCCGCCGTGTATTCATTGGTGTCGGAGCTTGGGGTACTGTCACTTGACGGTTTATTTTTGTCCGGATCCTTTTGGCAGGAGAGAATTGCCGAACCGACAATTATCATAGCCAAAACAGACGATATGATTTTTACTGTTTTCATTATTTTCCTCCTAATAATAATATTTGAAAGATGAATGCAACTTGTTTTTTTGGGAAAAGCAACAATGTTTTATAAAACATTAACAATAAATCAAATTTTATTCTTCCCTCAAATGTTGTTTATAAATATATAATAAATCAAAAAACATATTTTTTCAATGGCATAATATACTGTATTTCTTGATATATCCTACTGCAAATGCACAATGTACACAAAAAAGCCGCGTCTTCTTTGATGAAAACGCGGAAAGAACGAAACCTATATTGATCGGTATCGATTGTATTACTTAATATCTTTGGGAAGAGAACGGTTAAGAGTTGTTAGCTGCTCTTTCTCTTTTTGATACTGTATTTTGTATGCGTTGGGAGACATGCCTACATAACGGTGAAACTGTCTTATAAAATGAGGGAGATTATCATATCCGAGTGAGCCTGCGATCTCACTGATCGATTTGCTGCTGTTTTCAAGAGCGCTGATAGCTGCGTCAAGTCTTGCACGGATAAGATCGTTTATCGGGGATATTCCGTAAAGATTTTTATATAGACTGAAAAATCTTGATTCACTGAGCCCAACCATCGACGCCATTTCATCGATGGTCCATTTATGCGCGAGCTCTGAAAAAATCTTGCTTCTGAGATTATAAAAACGTTCCTCTGTAGAGGAATCCACAGTAAGAGTATATTGTTTCTGACAGGCGCGCGCTAATTTCAGAAAAAGCTCGTCGGTTTTAATCGATAAAAGCTGTTTCCATTGCGGGCGGTGGGAGAAAAATTCATTTTCCATTTCGGATATGATATCGGTGATAAAGGATGGATTGGAGGGATAATAAAGGGTATCGACAGACAGCCCGTATTTTGAAAATATTGGGGAAAGATCTCCTTCAAAATGCATCCAATCGTGCGTGAGAGGCATATGGCTGACATAACGCTGCGGCGTGCCTATATTGTAAATAATACAAGCGTGGGGTTCTGTGGTAACCATTTTCTCGCCAAGAAGAAGCTCTACGCTGTTAAAAAAATGAAGCAGCGTATATTTAGGATATCCGAGCGGGCGGTTAATGACAAAGCCGGCTTTTTCAGGCCATTCATGGCGCAAGGTAACGATTTCTACCATAAAATTTCACAAACCTTTGTTTATATTTTCCCTGTGACCGATATATGTAAAAACGCCAAGCGGTATATTAGATGTCGGCGTGAGTTCGCTTTGGGCAATGAACGTCGGAAGCTGCGCAGATGTTCGATATTGCGGGAGACGAAGATAGACTTTCTGCTGAGCCGTTTTGCGAATCTATGAAAAGAGCGGGGACAGACTCGGTAATTCACGGAGCTGCCCCGGTCTTTCTGGATTTTTCAGATGCATTAGGCGGGATAGAGTTTAATTTCGCTGGTTTCAATCCATGGAATAAAGGAGTCGTCTTTTTTGCAGAAATTTTCCTGAAGCTCAACGCGGATGTATTTTGCCTCGACAGGCTCGGAAAGGGTTATGCTCTGCCAGCCTTCTTCCATTACAATGTCGAAATGGCAGATTTTTTTCCATGTAACATCGTCGATTTTATCTTCCTTGCGGCGGAGCTTAAGCGGTTCATCGGTTGTGCTTACATAAATATTGATATATTTTGCAAGCTCTTCCAGAATGCTGATGGTGATGCCGACATTTTTATAGATGGAGATTTTTCCGATTGTCTGGGTTTCCCCAAAGAAATCAAGAACGGCATTTGCCGTCGTTTCTGAATTTGCCCCCCACGTTCCTCCGTTTCTTTCCAGATCGTCGTTGATAAGATTGTTTACCCAAAAGGTGGGATCATTTTCGGTGACGTCTGCCCATAATACCCTTGTATAATAGGAGCCGTCTTTTCTTACTCCGACCGGAAGCAAAGCGTTGTTGATCATAGTTTTTCCTCCTGAACTGTTCTGATTTATTTTGAAGCTGTATTCGGTGCTATCGTACCGGTTGATTCCATTATAATTCAATAAATTTCAAATGTCAATAACTAATAGAAATTTCTGCTTTTACAAAAAGAAATATTTTGAAAACTTAGTTGACAAATTATGAAAAATATGATATTCTATGTTTGGAAAGGGTAATGTTATATTTTGCATCCGAGAGGTATAGTAATGTTGATCAATAAAGGGCATCTCTAAAACCTCACTGCCAAATTCAGCTTGACCTGTTTTCCGTCATTCGTCGCAAAAGTCCTTGTCAGATGGATACGCTATCTGCGAAGTTTTTGTATAGACTGACGAAAGAATCTCTTTGTTGCCTATGAACATTGAATGATTAGAGGTGCCGTAAAGATTCAGATAATCCTTTCAACAGTAAGCTGTATCTTTATTTACGCTGAACCCATTTATTGTATGTAGATTTGCTTGCTATGACATAACCTTATGAAAAGAACCTGTTTTGTCAATCTGGAAGAGAAGCAGCGTGAACTATAGGTTTAGCTTGTATGAGGTTCAACTTGTTTCATGCCCGAATTCTTGTTAAGGCAATACCGCTGGGTGCATAGCTAACGCCTTTATTGTGCATATGCTTGCCTCTATTCCGTCATATTTTACCGATTTCGTCGGCAGAGGAGCCGCTCCTGTCTCCTCAAATTGGTATTGTCCGGCGGCGCATCTGTGCAGCAATCATTGTGCGGCACTGCCTTAAATCGGAAATGTTCCATTTTTGTTTTCTTCGGAAACGTAAGAGAATTTTATTACGGTTTGTGCCGCCGTTTGGGCGGCGGAATGGAGATTACTATGATAGCAGAAGAACGCAGAGAGGCGCTTGTCGGTTTTCTCACCAAGAGTGAATATACCTCTCTGAATACGATTTTTTCCGCATTTCCCGAAATATCACCTTCCACGCTGAGAAGAGATCTTCAGGCGCTCACCTCTGAGGGGAGGGTTATACTTCTGCGCGGCGGCGCAAAGCTTCCCGATAGCAAGGATATGTATGACCTTCCGATTGATTCTAAGCTTCACATCCATACATTTGCGAAAAAAAAGATGTCGCTTTATGCGGCTTCTTTGATCCATGATTCCGATGTGGTATATCTGGATTCTTCTTCAAGTGTATATCCGATTATGCAGTTTATTACGGCAAAAGACGTAACCATTGTTACAACGGGGATTTATACGGTTCTGAGGGCAGTGAAGCTTGGATTTCGGTGCGTGACCATTGGGGGGACGGTAAGGGGAGATGTCGGCTCGATCGTCGGGAGCACGGCGGAGGAACAGTTGAGGAGCCTGCACTTTGACATTTCTTTTATGAGCTCGAACGGTCTGTCGGAGGCGCACGGTATCAGTACGCCTCATTCCGCGGAGGCGGCTAAAATGAAAATCGTAAAGAAAAACAGTGAAAAAACTTTTTTGCTTATGGACAGCAGTAAGGTGGGGGTAAGCTATAAGGCGCTTGAGCTTGAGGAGGCTGATATTATTTCCGAATGCCATTGCGCTTTTGAAGAGAAATGCCGCTCTTTCCTTGTGCCGGATACTTATTTGGAGACTCAGAGCGAAGAGGAAGAGACTGCGGAGGGAGAAATGATATGAAGAATTGGTTAGGAGTTGAAATCGGCGGCACCAAGCAGCAAATCGGAATTATCGGAGAGAACGGAAAAATACTGAAAGTGATTTCAGAGCGAGTAGAATTGAAGCGAGGTGCTCCCGACATATTGGATTGGATGAAGGAAAAAATCCCGACGCTTATGAAGGAATATGGCTTTGAGGGCATTGGAGTAGGCTTCGGAGGTGTTCTTGATACCAAAAGAGGGGCTTCGATATGCTCGGTACACGTTCCGGGGTGGAAGGACTTTCCTTTGAAGGGTTGGTTTGAAGAGGAGTTTTCCCGTCCCTGTACTGTGGTGAATACCGTTTGCGGGGGATATGCGGAGCTTCTTTACGGAAGCGGACGGGGGAAAAGAATTTTTGTGTATACCAATATAGGTACAGGCTGCGGCGGTTCGGTCTTTATAGACGGCAGAACCTTTGACGGTATCGGTTTCGGAGGAGCATATTTCGGTCAGACCTATGTTCCTGATAGAAAAACCGGCAAATGTGCAAGAATGGAAACGGTGTGCAGCGGGACGGGAGTCAGGGAAAGGCTGAGACGCGAGGGTTATATTCCCGAAAGTTCATCTCTTTATTCCGAACGGCAGGAGGCGGGATTTAAGGAACTGTGCGAGGCGGCAAGAAAAGGAGATAGCTTTGCGCTGCATGAAATTGACGAATGGGCAGAGAGCTATTCGTATGCTATGGCGAATATTCTTGCTGTTCTTTCTCCGGAGAGAATTTCTCTCGGGGGCGGAGCAGCAAATGACGCGGATCTTCTGCTTCCCTATATAAGAAAGCATACAGAGAGATTGGCTTTTCTTTCGTCTGACGGGAAGTATGATATAGTTGCTTGTGATTATCTTGATAACGCGGTATTCACAGGGGCGGCGCTTTATGCCCGCGACGGTTTTAATCTGGTTGGCAATATAAGTTAAG
>USPP01000055.1 GCA_900556615.1 uncultured Eubacteriales bacterium | reverse complement strand
AGTCGGAGGATGATGCCTCTGCAGCTGCTGCGGTGGCGGCGCTTAATTTTTTTTATAAGAATAATATGGTACTTTCCGAATGCGATGCGTAAGGCTTCGCTAAGCAATACGGCAAAAAGTAGAGAACTGATAAAAACAGACATGACGCTTCATAATAAGGACTGCGCGCTGACGATGGCGGATCTGAAAGTCTTTTTCAAGGATCACGATTTCATGAGCAGGCTGTTAAAATGTATAATCTCACAGTTGCTACTAATGAACAAAATACCATATATATCAAATTGAGAAGCATTTTCTTTACATCTGTGAATAAGCAGATGAAATCAACACTTCTGTTCGTTGCCTTGAAGAAGCAAATGAAATGCTAAGTTAGTCGGTGGGTATTGTGGTGGAAACTTTAAAATGAAATAACGTTCAAAAATCCCTTTTAAAGCGAAAATGATACACCTCCAAAAGTTAGACACTTTTGGAGGTGTATGGTTTATATGGCAAAAAGGGGGGAATTTCGTCTATACTTTGGTGTTCACTTCAAAAGGATTTTTCTTTTTCCAAAAATTTTTTACGAAGGAATATTTTGGGAACATCTTTATCAGGTATATAGTAGAGGGAATTTTTCGAAAGTTAAACGGTTTTGCAAAGCAAAGTGAGGGCATTTATCTTCTGTACTGAAAACTTTGTGGCAAACTATTCTACAGGTCTTGAAAATTATGTATATGATGAACAATCTTATATAGAAAATGTCCCTTGAGATCATAGATGTTTCAAGAACAATAGCAGCAACCTTGAAGCGGAATATAAAAGTCCCTATACAGGATTTGCAGCTTCGTCTGGCATGCGTCTTGAAGAGGAGGGAAGGGATTATCGCGTATCTAACTTCTCCTTTTTTCTTCTTTGTTGGCTCTATGGCTGTGTGGGGTTGTTTTCTCTTTTCTTCCTTGCCTGTATTTTATTGGCTTCTAATTTTCACCAAGCAAAAGGACGCTGTGTGCGTCCCCTTTGTTATTTCTTTTTGTCTGTTTTCTTTTCCGGTGATATCTTTTGTGTACTTCCGAGTATTTTTGCCCCTTCTGCGCTCAATCTCTGCATTCTCTGCTCAATTGCGGCGACGTTGTAAGTATCTATGTTCTTTCCGTTTGCCATTACCATCTGCTTCCTTTCGCTTTTATTGTTTCGCTTACGGTTAGCGCTGTTCTATTGAGGTCTTATGAATCGCATCTTCCATTCTATTTTACATGAGATTTTCCTATGATTATGTTTTTAAGATCATAATTCTGTCATTTCCACTATAGTCTTTTTTTATTTCACAGCGGCAAATTTTTTTTAGCACTTCTCCCTGATCGTATCCTATTTCACATACCAAATAGCCGCCATGACTTATATTTTGCATATATTTCGTTATCAGAATACGATAAAAGTCCAGTCCCTCTTTCCCACCGTCAAGTGCGATTCTCGGTTCAAAAAGCACTTCCGGTTCGAGTGTTTCTATCACATCGGAACGGATATATGGGGGGTTTGACACAATAATATCATAAATATTGTTGCCGAGAACGTTCTCTTTCAATATATCACCTTGAACAAAATTGATTCTGTCATATACTCGATTTATGACAGAATTCTCCTTTGCAACCGCAAGAGCATCATCCGATATATCTACGGCGACAGCGGTACAATCCTTTCGATGAGCAAGAACGGAAATCGCAATACAACCGCTCCCGGTGCAAAGATCGGCAAAGATACCGTTCGGCGGAAGCTTGTATATAAGTTCTTCCACAAGGTGCTCTGTTTCCGGACGGGGAACAAGACAATGAGGGGAAACTTTATAAACCTCATCGTAAAAATACCATTCACCGAGTATATAAGCAAGCGGCTCGCGATTGGCAAGCCTTTTAAGAGCTTCTGAAAAATCGTCTGCTTCAGGGAATTTTTCTCGGAGCAACCGCAAATCCTTTTCGGATATTGAAGAAACAATATTATTATTGCTCATATTCCATCTGCAGTATTGATGCTCGCGTCATTTTCAGCCTTATCGGAAGAGTTTTCGGCATTGGATGACACATCATGTGGATCAACGTAGATAAAATCGGTAAATACATCAGGCAAAGCTGCCTTAAGAGAAGTGATGGCAACTTCAATCTGGCTGTCATCCGGTTCTTTTGTGGTTATACGCTGCATCCAAAGTCCCGGGGCAGAACAGATGCGGGTGAAGAGATTATCGTGTTTGCCGGCAAACATAATAAATTCAAAGCCGATTCCTACAATAAACGGCAGCAACAAAAGCTTTGTAACCACTCTGAGGAACATATTATCCCACGTGACAAACGGAAGCGAGTTAATTAGTATACTTATGATGAGAATGACAAATATGAAGCTCGTTCCGCATCGGGGATGAAAACGCTTCTGTTTTTTCACGTTTTCCACGGTAAGTTCTTCGCCGCTTTCATAACAGAATATGGATTTGTGCTCCGCGCCGTGATATTCGAAAGTACGTCTTATATCTTTCATTAACGAAACAAGGAGAATATAAGCGATAAATATCACAATTTTTATAAGACCTTCAATTAGATTTTTGAATAAACCGAGACTTGTACCTGCAAGTTGTTCTATCCATTTGGTAATAAGCGAAGGAAGAAATATAAAAAGTCCCAATGCAAGTGCAACTCCCAGAACAGAGCTTATAACCATAACAACCGACATAAGCTTCTCACCAAAGTGATCGTTTATCCATTTATCCAGCTTAGTTTCAGGTTCGGAATCATCAAGCCCATATTGTTCCGCTGATATACTGAGCGTTTTAAAGCTAAGAATCATCGATTCTACAAAACCGATAATCCCTCTGATTATTGGGAGGCGGAGCGCTTTGTATTTGCTTCGGACAGAAGTGAATTTTTGTCTTCGCAGACTTATTGTTCCGTCTTCACGTCTTACGGCAATAGCGTATTCATCTTTGCCCTTCATCATTACGCCTTCGAGAACTGCCTGTCCTCCTACAGTTCCGATACGGCAATTAGAGGTTTTAATAGTTTTGCCCATATAGATTGCTTCCTGTTTCTCCGGCATCATCAAAAAATATTAAGCCGGCAAATAATAATTAATCTATATTATTATATCAAAAACATGCCGATAAATATATAACTTTTTGTTAACAATCTGTTTTTCAGACTCTGAAATAAAATGTATCAGTGATAATTTCTTCCGGACAGATAAGAATGCCTATTATGCAATATATTGTGGATTTTGTTTTTTCATATTTTAATAAAAAAATGTTGACAAAAAGTAAATTATATGATAGGATATTTTTGATAGAGGTGCAGAAACAATCAGTAGCATATTCAGGCTTCGGACTGCCGCATAAAATATGTAAAAGGTGTTTTTGCCGAAATCCGTTTTCTGTCCGTAGTGAAAAGGGGTTGGGCATGCGGATAATATCCGCATGACTGTCGCACTGTATTCTCGTGCGGGGAGCTGTCGCTTTTTCAAATATTATTTCTTTATGTTTGATTATGCCGACCGCTGTCTTTATCATCGGCGTTTTTTTATTTTTTTGTTATTCAAGGAGAGACTACCATGAAAAAATTTTTCAAAATTTCCATTTTTGTCATTGCGGTGCTAATGTTTGTTCTGTGCTTTGCCTCTTGCTCAAAAAAAGATGGCTCAAAAGATCTTGAAAATATTAAAGCATCCGGCGTACTCAGAGTCGGCATGGAGTGTAACTATGCCCCATATAATTGGTCACAGACTACAGAAAATGAGTATACTGTCAAAGTTGCCGATAATATGTATGCAGACGGATACGATGTACAGATAGCAAAGAAAATTGCTGATGCACTCGGCGTTACACTTGTGATCAAGCCTATTGAATGGGATGGTCTTATTCCGGCACTTGAGTCCGAAAATATTGACATGGTTATTGCCGGAATGTCTCCTACAGATGACAGGAAGCTCAGTATTGATTTTTCGGATACATATTTTGACAGCAATCTTGTTATGGTAATCAAGAAGGATTCAGAGTATGCCTCCGCCGTATCCATTTCTGATTTTTCGGGCGCTAAAATTACAGGTCAGCTTAATACTTTCCATTATAAGGTTATAGATCAAATTGAAGGCGTTAACAAACAGACGGCGCTTCCTGATTTTGCAGCTCTCACGCAGGCGCTTGCTGCCGGAACGATAGACGGATATGTGTGCGAAAAACCTGGAGCAGTTTCTGCTGTTGCTGCAAATTCCGATTTTACATTTATCGAATTTTCTGACGGAAATGGTTTTACCTGTGATCCTGCCGAATCCTCTATATCTGTCGGAATAAGAAAGAACAGCTCGCTTACCGAGGAAATAAACAAGGTTCTTGCTACTTTGACTACGGCAGATAAGGAAGCTCTTATGGATGCAGCAATAGCTCGTCAGCCTGTTACCAGTGAAGAATAATGAGCTTTTTTGATTGGATTATAAAACTGCTCTCCGAATATTGGAAGCTTTTTCTCAAAGGTTCCGGTTATACGATTGCTATGGCAATAACGGGAACGATTATAGGTTTTTTGATCGGACTGATTGTTGCTGTTATCAAAACAATTCCTTCCGACTCTTCGGCGCATCCAATAAAAAAGACTATTCTCAAGTTTATTGGATTCATTCTTAGTGTATATGTAGAAGTAATCAGAGGAACGCCGATGATGGTTCAAGCACTAATTATACACTACAGCCTATTTGCCCGTATAGGAATGGAGCCCCTGCTTTCCGCTATTATCATTATTTCGGTAAATACCGGAGCATATATGGCTGAAATCGTCAGAGGCGGAATTATATCGATTGACAAAGGACAGTTTGAAGGCGCCGAGGCTATCGGAATGAAGCATTTTCAGACAATGTTTTTTATAGTTCTTCCACAGGCTGTAAGAAATATTATGCCTTCAATTGGAAATGAATTTGTCGTAAACATCAAGGATAGCTCCGTTCTTAGTGTTATATCCATAACAGAGCTTATGTTTATGTCAAAATCAGCAGGAGGCACATATGTCCAGTTTGTGCCGGCTTATGTGATATGTGCCGTAATTTACTTTATTATGACATTTACAGTAACGAGACTGCTAAGAATAATAGAAAAGAAAATGGATGGGAGCGACTCTTTTGCAATTTGCGGTTCACAAAGTGATTATAATTCTATGATCAAGCTAAAAGGGAAGAATAACGAATGTCAATAATCGAAATATCTCATCTCAAAAAAGCCTTTGGAGATAATGAGGTCCTTCACGATATTTCTTTCTCTGTTAATCAGGGAGATGTTATAAGCGTTATAGGTTCGTCAGGTTCCGGAAAAAGCACCATGCTTCGTTGCATAAATTTGTTGGAAAAGCCTACCTCAGGTCAAATATTGTTTCACGGAAACGATATAACTAATGGTCATATTAAACTTTCAGAATACCGTTCAAAGGTAACAATGGTTTTTCAAAGCTTCAATCTTTTTAACAATTTAAGTGTTCTTGGTAACTGTACCATTGGAATGAGAAAAGTACTCGGCATTTCACGATGTGAAGCGGAAGAAACAGCAAAGATGAATTTATCGAAGGTTGGTATGAGCGCGTATATAAACGCTAAGCCGAAGCAGCTTTCAGGTGGTCAAAAGCAAAGAGTTGCTATAGCGAGAGCTCTGTGTATGAAACCCGAGGTAATTCTTTTCGATGAACCAACCTCCGCACTTGATCCGGAAATGGTGGGCGAGGTACTTAATGTTATGAAATTTCTCGCCTCTGAAGGACTCACCATGATAGTTGTTACACACGAGATGGCTTTTGCCCGCGATGTGTCAAAAAGAGTAATCTTTATGGATAAAGGTATTGTTGAAGAAGACAATACTCCTAACATCATTTTCAACCATCCGGAAAAACAAAGAACAAGGGAATTTCTTTCAAGAATACTTGATAAATAAATGTCTGTTGAATAATTCGCTTGGCGAATGATTGGTGCGGCAAAGCCACACCCCCATATAAAAACATCAATATACTGCTGTTTTTATATGGGGCAGATATTCCTTGATGAACTACTGAGTGTTGCGTTTCATGAAAACGCAACACCTACGTGCAAGGTTTAAGTTAATTTGCTTAAAAACCTTGCACGTAGACAAGTCAAAAATGCGCTGAATGCCGCATGGCGGCTGCTTTTTTGACTTGTTCAGTAGACATTAAATAATGATTTAACGTTTGAAATGACAAAAGGAGTTTGGTTTACAGACTTCTTTTGTCATATTTATTTCTCGTTACACTTTGTGTTCGCACGCCAAAGCAGACAACAAAAAAGCTCTCTGTAAAGAGAGCTTTAATGGAGCTGGTGATGCGACTCGAACGCACGACCTGCTGATTACGAATCAGCTGCACTACCGACTGTGCTACACCAGCGAATTACTAAAATATTATATCATAAAAATACAATTTTGTCAAGAGAATTGCAAAAAGAATTGCAAAAGGAGATATTTATTTAATGAAGTTAACATCGGTAAAAAACGTGCAAGATATAATGAAGCGTCATAACTTGAAGTTTAATAAGGGATATGGTCAAAATTTTCTTATAAATGATGCAATCCCCAAACGAATAGCAGCTGAGTGCGGAGCAGATGAGAATTCCGGCATACTTGAAATTGGTCCGGGAATTGGAACATTGACACATGAATTGTGTACAACGTATCAAAAAGTAGTTGCAGTAGAAATTGATAAAAACTTGATTTCAGTTCTTGAAGAAACAATGTCCGGGTTTCAAAATTTAAAAATAATTAATGCTGATATTCTTAAAATAAATATAGCGGAATTAATAAGAACGGAATTCGGCGATATGAGGGTTACCGTATGCGCTAATCTGCCGTACTATATAACTACCCCGATAATTATGTCACTACTTGAATCAGAAATAAAATTTGACAATATAACAGTAATGATACAGAAAGAGGTTGCACTTCGCTTATGTGCAAAGCCTGGACAAACGGAATACGGTGCTATAACAGCATCGGTAATGAGATACGGAACTGTTACAAAACTTTTCAATGTCTCTGCCGGAAACTTTTTGCCGGCTCCTAAAGTTGATTCTGCTGTTATTCGTATCGCAATCTATAAAGTACCTATATATTTGGTAAAGAGCGAGAAAATCATGTCCAGATGTATCAGGGGCGCTTTTGCACAAAGGCGAAAAACACTTGTAAATTCGCTTTCCTCAGAATTCCATGAACTAAGAAAAGTAAAATTAACAGAGATTCTTGAATCATGCGGTTATTCGGGAGGAATGCGCGGAGAACAGCTCGGAACCTCTGATTTTGCAGTAATATCAAACCAAATCTATGATTATATTACAGAAAGCGAGATATAGTTTTATGACAATGATAGAAAAATTTAAAGATGTATACAAAACAAATATAAGAAGGGAAGGGGCTGACAGATTTTATGATTATCTAATGAGTACCAGCGACTTCCCAATTGCACCAGCAAGCACTCGCTTTCACGGAGCATATGAGGGAGGCTTGCTTGAGCATAGCTTAAATGTATACGATTGTCTGCGTGATTATCTGGCAAGAACACGTGTCAAAGATTTATATGGTATGGAATACACAGAGGAAACAATAGCGATTTCTGCATTGCTTCATGACGTATGCAAAATCGGTTGTTACAAAAAAGGAACACGAAATGTAAAAGACACAAACGGAATATGGAAAAGTGTTCCGGTTTACGAATTTGATGATAAACTTCCATATGGACATGGTGAAAAATCAGTATATATAATCTCCGGATACATGAAGCTTACACGAGAAGAAGCTTTTGCGATAAGATATCATATGGGTTTTTCATCGACGGATGATACGCGCAACGTTAGTACCGCTTTTGAAATGTTTCCGCTCGCATTTGCATTATCGGTAGCTGACAGTGAAGCCACATTTTTCATTGAATCAAAGGAAAAAATATCCACTTGAGAAAAATATAAAAATATAAGCTCCGGCAAAACCGGAGCTTTTTATTATTCATCATTTCTGCGCTTAGCGCAGTTAACCTCATAGCACTGCAGATAACCGTCACAGTCTTCCTTGCAAACCTTGTCGTAGGGAAGATAAGCCATCGGATAGCGGAACTTCCGTCTGCTGATCAGAGGAGCAAGCCAGAACCAATTAACGAACTCCAGCAGGGCGCCGAGAAAAAAGCCGAGAATAAACAATGTTATCACCTCAATCATGAATTATACTAAATAAGTCTTTATCCGACCTTTTATAACTTTTG
>USPP01000054.1 GCA_900556615.1 uncultured Eubacteriales bacterium | reverse complement strand
GATGAAAAGCAAGCCCATAAGAATGACTGTAACGGATTTTCTTTGGTTCTCAAAAATAGTATCAAAATTTTGAAATAGGGTTTATGGCCACTTCTAAAAATTCAGTGCCAAAATTCGGCTTGAATTGTTTTCCGTTATTCGTCACAAAAATCCTTGATAGATGGATACGATGTCTGCGGAATTTTGCTTTGACTGACGAAAAAATCTCTTTGCCGTCTATGAACATTGGATTTTTAGAGATATCCTTATATATGGAAAGGGATCATAAAACAATTGTTAAGATAAACAGAAATCGTATATTGTTTTTTTCATTAAAGAATATGCTAAAGGATTCAGTTGTCATTTTTTATTGATTTCAAAAAAATTATTGAAAGTGATATTGTAATATGTTGTGCAAAAACACTTCCGTTTATGACTTTTTCTTTAAGGGCGTTTTATATAAACTGTATATTGTTAATAGAAATTGTATATTTTACGGTATTTTTATTGAAGGATATATCTGTTATAATTTAAATAGAAAGAGGAACGCCGTAGATTTGGCGTTGTCTTCAAATTATCGAGAAGGAGAAACATATATGAAAAACAGTGGTGCGTTGACACGAATAATTTCGATATTGCTGGTTGTTCTGATGTTATGGAGTGGTTTTCTTGTTTCCTGTCATAAAGAGGGGACGGCAGGCACAGTAACTTCAGAAGAAAAAGGGAGTACCTCAATTGATACAGATGGAATATCTGATGACAGAATAGATATACCCGACGGACTTCCTTCAAGCTATGATACAGATGGTTTTGAAATAAAATTTCTGACGCGCGAAGGAATGGAAGAAGAGATAACGCTCAATGATGAGAATTCGACAGATGTTATTGCCGAGGCTGTCTACAACCGTCAGTTGAATATCGAGGAGAGGTTTAAGTGCAAAATTACAAAGATTGTAGAACCGCAGAATCCGAGCGGTTTTATGGAAAAGATACGTACTTCCGTTTCCGGTGATGACAATGAGTTTCATATTGCTATCGGTCACATAGATTATGTGGCGGCACTCGCTCCGGAGGGATATCTTTCTATCTGGCAGAATGTTCCTTATGTTAATCTGGACAAACCGTGGTGGAATAAGAGCGCTAACAACAGTCTTACTGTAGGCGGAAATTCCTTCTTTGCACTCGGAGATATCAATTATACCTTAATAACTCAGACTAACTGTATTTATTTTAATAAAAAGCTGGTTGAGGATTATCAGATTGATGATCCCTATCAAACGGTTCTTGACGGGGAATGGACGCTTGACTGTCTTTCAAACCTTACGAAGCAGTACTATTCTGATATAAATAATAATTCTGAGCGCGATATTGATGATTTTTATGCTTATACTGTTGATGTTCACAGCGGACTGAATTCCTATCAGAATGCGTCTGAGTGTCTCATGTTTAAAAAGAACAATGAAGATATACCTGAGTTTTATGCTAATACCAAGAGAATGAGCAATCTCGTTGAGAAAATGTATACAATTTTGTATGAAAATGAATCCACCTTTGCCGCATATGATTACAGCTATCAGGGAGAGGAAGAGACATATTATTGGTGGGATGTCGGAAACCGGAAATTTATAAACGGAACTACGATATTTGTTCATGGTTGGCTTGGGAATGCTACCAATGTATACCGTGACTTCGAAGGGGAATATGGAATTATTCCGCTTCCCAAGTACGATGAAAAGCAGAGTACGTACCACACTATGATGGACGCTGCCGGCCCTTTTATGTGTATTCCGAGAACGATACGCGACAGTGAGGTGGAAAATGTCGGTCTTATTATCGAGGGTATGGCTGCCTATGGTTATAAATACATTACCCCGGCAGTATTCGACACGGCGCTTAAGATAAAATACTCAAGTCTTGAAGGCTCCGGACAGATGCTCGATATTCTGATAGAAGGTCTTACCTTTGATTTCGGATATGTGCATTCCTCTGATTATCATAATATTCTTCGTAAAGTGCTAGTTCAAAAGAGCGGGAATCTCTCCTCTTATCTTGCGTCGTCGCAAAAATCGCTTATCAATTATTATCAGAGAATAATTGATGCTTATCTTGATTACGGGCTTGAATAAAATTTAAATATAAAAGAAAAGGAGAACAAGCATGAAAAAATTATTCGTAATCCTGTTCGCCGTTATATTGACGGCAGGAATGACATTTGGCGTATCTGCCGAGGTGTCGGAAGCAATCGAAGAGGGCGGCTTTGAAAATTCAGTTGGATTTGTATTTGCTAATGGCGGAAACAGCGTCCTTTCACAAACACAGGAGGTATATTACAATGGTGGATCCTCACTGTATGTATCTCTGAGGCAAAATGAATGGGGCGGTCCTGCATGGGACGTGACAGAGTATATTTCAGGTCACGGCGACGGGGAATTTTATTGCACTTTTGCTATTCTCGGTACTTTTGAGGGGAGTATAAGAGCGACTCTTCATACGACATATTCTGACGGTCGTGATTATTACCGTCAGGTTGGTTCGCTGACTTCCTTTAAAAACAATGAGTGGACTTTGGTGGGCTGCGGCGAGGATGGAAATCCGCTTCCACTTAGGATTGAAAACTGGAACGAGGCTGATATTACAAAATGGGATCCTGTTACTACCTCTGCCGATCTTTCAAATGCAACGCTCTACTTTTGGATAGAGGGCGACAACTTTGCTGATATTTATATGGATAATATGAACTTTTGGGGTGCAGGAGATACACCGGTGGATTATTCGGCTGACGGAGCTAATACCACACCTAAGGTTTTGGAACTCAGTATAGACGGCAGCGATACTACCTTCGGTCTGATTGATGACGAAACAGATGAGACAGATCCTGTTACCGAAGGAAAAACAAATTCACCTGTCGACTCTGACAGTAAGGCTCAGACAACCTCCGGTGCCAATAAGGAGGAAGGTAATGACGGAATAAACCCTTTGTATATTGTTATTCCATTGGTAGTGATAGCCATTGTCGCAGTTATTATGGTAGTAAATATCACAAAAAGAAAAAATAAAAAATAATAAAAGGAGAAATAAAAGATGAAAAGACTTACTTTTATTGCAGTAACTCTTATTTCCGTGTTTACATTTTTACTGATGTCGGTCAGTGCTGCCGTGAGTACAGCGATTGCAAACGGCGGTTTTGAAGGAACAGAAATCGGAAATATTTATGCTAACGACGGTCAGACTGTGCTTTCTATCTCAACAGAACAAAAATATTCCGGAAAGAGTTCCCTTAAGAACAGCAGCCGCACTAACAATTACGGTGCACTTGCAGTAGATGTAACAGAATATATCAAGAACTGCGGCTCCGGTGAGTACTACTGTTCTTTCAGAATATTGGGTACATTTGACGCTTCAGTTCGCGCTACGCTCCATACTACTCATGAAGACGGCGGTGATTTTTACCGTCAGGTGGGTTCTCTTACAGAGTTTAATAAAGGGGAATGGACGCTTGTCGGTTATGGAGCAGATAACAAGCCGCTTCCGCTCAGGATAGAAAACTGGAATGAGGAAGATATTACAAAGTGGGATTCGCATGTCTCTTCCAATGTAAGAAATGCAACTCTTTATTTATGGATAGAGGGAGATACTGAGAATGACTTTTATATTGATGAACTGAATTTTTGGGGTGTGAATGATACGCCGGTATCCTTTGTATCATCTCCCGACACATCGGATTCTTTTGCTGTCGGTATCGTTATGATAGTGAGCGCTGCCGCCGCAGCGGTTGCTGTTTCAAAGGTGAAAAAACATAAATAAGGGTTGACGCATAAGACTTCGATATCAGTCGATAGCTGGGGTGATAACGTTCTGGGCACACCGTTGAAAGTGATTAATTTTGCTTTTAACGGTGTGCCGGACAGCCTGTAAGTTTTTAACGAAAAGGCGGAGAGAAAAATGCCGTATAAAAAATGGATACTTATAGTATTGTCTGTTTTACTTTTGCTTGTTGTTTCCGCATGTAATAGCGAAGAAGCAGATGAGCAGACAACCTCGCCGGTAACTGTGCGGGAGGATGACATGAAAAATTATTATGATGAATTAGGTATAGATATAAGCCTCAGAGACACCATTGTGTCAGGAAATCTTCCGTATAAAACATATCTTGGCGGATATGTCGGAGAAAGAGTTAAGAATAACGAAAAAAAATGGCTTTGTACAGCCTTGAAAAATAATCCGTACATCTTAGATGCTATTAAGCTGAGGAACGATTCGAATAAATATGATATTGTTACTTGGTATGGGGAATTTCCCGGTGCACTTTTGTATGGGGTGGCAAGCTGTTATAAGCTTACAAGAGATGAAGAGGTATACAAAGCGGCTGAAGATTTAGTGGAAAAACTTGCCGAACTTCAAGCTGAAAACGGATATCTCGGGAATTACTCGGACAGCGAGCAATTGAATCCCAAATACTGGGATGTCGGAGCACACTTTTTTCTTCTTCACGGACTCATAGAGTGGTATGAGGCTTCAGGAAGCGAGGCTGCACTTGAAACGGCTGAAAAAATCGGAAGTCTTCTTCATCGTTATCGCTGCATTCGTCAACAGGAAATCAGTGTCGGTCAACTGATGGTTATCTCTCCTCTGGCAAGGCTGTATAAAATTACAGGTGATAAGGATCTGCTTCAGCTGATTAACAATCTTTCAAAATATGCCAATGAAAGCTGTAATTTTTATCAGGGCGGTCTGGACAGGATTGATTTTTATAAGCTTCCGATCCATAGATGGGAAAATCTTTTTGATATACAGGCATACGGAGATCTTGCCGATATCTATCAGGATGATAGTTATGTTACTTCAATGATTAATCATTGGAATAGTTTGCTTAAGACAGATCGTCATACTACGGGCGGCATGACAACGGGAGAGACAACCGTAGGTACTCCGTTTACAAACGGACCTATTGAGACCTGTGCTTCGATATTGTGGGAGGACCTTACGGCAACCTGCTATGGGGAGACATTGGATTCCTATATGATAGATGAAATTGAGCTTACCTTCTACAATGCAATACTCGGAGCACAGCTTCCGGACGGCAGTATGTGGACCTATGACACGCCGAGAGAAGGACGGAAGATTTCGAGCAATGAGGAACTTTCGTGGCAGGCAACTCCGCGTTCACCGGATTTTAATTGCTGTTCTGCTAATTCGGCAAGAGGAATTGGTTTACTTCATAAGTGGACGACTTATACAGATGAAAACGGGCTTCGCATTAATTATTACGGTGAAGGCAGTATTATTACCTCTACACCTGGTGGAAATGTAATATACCTGACACAGCAGACCGTATATCCGGAAAACGGCAGTATAAAGATTACTCTGGATCCCGAGAAAAGGGAGACATTTTCCCTTATGCTGCGGATTCCGTTTTGGGCAGACGGCAGCAAGATCAGAATAAACGGCGGGGAATATGAAAACGTTACCGCGGGGGAATATTATGCCGTGACGCGGGAGTGGAGTAGAGGCGATATAATTGAGCTTGAACTTTCGATGAATCTTCATTATATGAATGGAAAAGAAGCCTATTCAGACTATTCGGTAATGTATTACGGCCCGGTATTATTGGCTATGGACGAAGCAAATAATGCAGGATGGAATAAAGTGAAGCCCGATTTTAACATTGATACAATCGATTTTACCCTTGTCGCAAAGAGTGATAATATGGTTACAGCCAAGGTAAAAACAGCGGGAGGAGTTACGATAACTCTCTGTGATTTTGCTTCCTGCGGTTCAGATAAGTGCTTTTATACAACATGGTTTCGCATTTCCGGTTTAGGAGAAGCACCCGACAATATTGATTGGAACGTAAGATAAAAAAACAAGGCGCTTTAGCTTAAAGCGCTCCTGCTGAAAATTATTGAAGGATTCCGGAGGAATGTTTTCTTTCTCGGTATTCTGACGGAGTGACTCCCGTGATTCGCTTGAAATGCGTAATAAAATGATTTACCGAGTTGAATCCGACGGTGCCGGATATGAATTTTACCTGAAGATCAGTGGTATTGAGGAGAGTCTGTGCGTGATTAATACGTACCTTTGTGAGATACTGATAAGGGGAGAGACCGGTGTATTCTCTGAAAACCTTGTAGAAATAGGATTCACTCATAAACGTTCTTGATGCAAGCGATTCTACTGTTATGTCGGATCCGTAATGGTTTTCTATATAATCAAGTGTCTCAACAAACCATTGAGGATGGCTGTATTTACTGTTTCTCTCTCCGGTGGAGGTTTCGTTTATATACAACTCAACAAATATGGAGGACATAGTATGCGAAACGAGCACATTATTAGAATTAGAGGGATATTTTGTATAATACACTATTTTCTCAAAAAGCTGAGACAAATCATTTCTGTTTTTTATATAAATGGGTTTTATAACTCTCTTTGTTATAATCTCATAATAGGAAGAAGCGAGCAAGCCGCTGGTTCTTAAAATCACAATGTCAAGAGATTCATTGCCGGTTTTGATAATTTCAAAAGGGGCGCAGCTTCGCAGAAAAAGTACCTCGTCTTTGGAGGCGGAGACTACTTTACCGTGGGTTGATACCGAAACGCTTCCATCGAAGATACACAGAATGTCATATGTGTCGGTACCGTGTCCGCTGATGGCGAATCCTGAAGAGAATTTGTATCTTGCGATGGCAATCACACGACATGGCATGGAAAGCGAAAACTCCGGTTCAAATTCTGACTGACATTCATAGTAAGTCTTGTCGGGGATGCCTTTTATAAAAGCGCCGTTATGATTCTTTTCGAGCAGCATTTTTCCCATTTGGTATATCTTCTGAGATTCCATACAGCCTCCTGATAAAAATAGAAATCGTATATCCTATATTAAGTATATCATAGATAATACTGCAAAATCAATAGCAGTTTCAAAAAATCAGCAAAACGAAAGGAACCCATATGAATTCTGTAAAATACAATTCGCTGAAGCTTAACGGTGAAACCGGAGAGCTTGTCAGAAGAATTACCGATAACTGGCTTATCGGGATAAGAGAAACAAATCCTGCAATTATTGATATGTTCCGTGACCGCGATTTACGACCATACCGCGATCTTCTTCCGTGGTCGGGGGAATTCGCAGGGAAATATATAACCGGAGCTTATTACGTGTACCGCCTTACCGGAAAGAAAGCGCTTTATGAATATGTGACAAATTTCATAGATGAGCTTCTTACTTATCAGGATGCCGACGGTTATATCGGCTGTTTTTCAAAAGATTGCCGTCTTACCGGCGCATATTCTCAGGATCCTTCGCGAACCGGCTTTACTTGGGACTCCTGGTCTCATTACCATATTATGTACGGGCTTCTTCTTTGGTATGATCTTACAGGAAACGGGGAATATTTTCGTGCGGTTGAAAAAGCGGCTCGCTTATTTATGAATCAGTTTTATGACGGAAAACCTACGATTGTATCAACCGGATGGTCAGAAATGAATCTTGCTGTGTATCATATTTTCGGTATTTTATATCGCAGAACAAAAAATCCAGAATATCTCTATTTTGCCACTAAGATTGAAAGCGATCTTTCCGATGAAGCAGCCGGCGATTATATTAATTATTCCCTCAAGGGTTATGAGTATTATCAGTGTGCAAAACCCAGATGGGAAAGCATGCATATCATCATGGGAATTGCCGAAATGTATCGGAATACCGGCAATCAAAAATATCTTGAAGTAGCGTCGCAGATATTTTACAGTATACTTAAAACAGATGTTCACAATACCGGAGCCTTTTCCACCGACGAACAGGCAATTGGAAATCCATATAAAAATTCTGCCATTGAGACCTGTTGTGTAGTAGCGTATAATGCGCTTGGAATTGAGATATATTCACTTAATGGGGATATAAAGATAGCGGATTTCCTTGAGCGATCACACTATAACGCTGTGCTTGGGTTCAATTCTCCTTCCGGAAGATGGTCAACATACAATACCCCCATGGAGGGAACAAAGTGTGCAAACTATCATTCAATTAATTTTCAATGCAGACCGGGCTCTCCCGATTTGAACTGTTGTTCTGTGAACGCACCGAGAGGAGTGGCGTCCGTATATGATTGGATGTTGACTGATAATGACGGAACGTTGTGCCTGAATTTTTATGAGGATATGTATGCCGAGTTATCGAATGGCTTGACAGTAGAGATTAGCGGAGGATATCCTGCGACGAATCGAATTACGGTAAAGGTTAACTCAAATGGGTTAAAACAGAAAATTGCATTTCGTATTCCTGAGTGGTCTGTCAATTCTGTTATTGTATCGGACGGAGAGACCTTTAGACCTGCGGCGGGGAAGTATTTTGCAATAAAAAAGATATGGGATTC
>USPP01000053.1 GCA_900556615.1 uncultured Eubacteriales bacterium | reverse complement strand
CGATGCTGTTGAAAAATTACTCGGCAATCGGAGTGAGCGAAGAGAGATGGCGGAGAAATTCGGCAAATTTGCCATAAAAAATGCAGATTTTTTGATATATAATGAGATAAAAAAACTTGTAAATTTGAGAAAAATGTGATATACTGTTGGTATGCCGAATTTCGCGGCAAATATCGGAAGGGATTTTGCGCTCAAACGCGCCTGATCATATTATGAACAGTGCCGGTGTAAACGCGGAAGTGAAAAGCGGTCTGAATAACGCCGAGCTCGTCAATAAAGATTCCTTCGAGCGTCTTAAGTCTAAAAACCGCCGCAAAGAATTCCGCAGAAGAATTTTCTATTTTTTTATCTCCGTCCTTCTCTGCGCGGTAGTCGCCTTGGTGTGTATTATTTTTTTCTTCGGTCTAAAACATGTTGAGATACGCGGAAACGAAAAATATTCTCAGGACGAGATCCTCGCTGTTTGCAGTTTTGAAGAAAACGTTAACCTTTTCGGAATTGATTTTGACGCTGCTGAAGACCTGATAACCGGCAATTTTCCTTATATTCGAGGGGTAAATTTTAAAAGAGTTTTTCCCTCCACCTTAATCATAACGGTTTTCGAAGACGCTCCTGCATGGTTTACACAGATTGCAGGCGACTGGTTTGTTCTGTCAGACGATTTACGGGTAATATCTCGTTATAATATGAAAGAAGAAATAGAATTGCTCGGTCTTCCCCTTACTTACATAAATCTCCCTGAAGTAAATTATGCCGTCACGGGCGAAACCGTCAAATTCACAAAAGCGTCCAATTATGATTATATTGTATCTTTTTTGAAAGAACTTGACGATTATGAATTTTTTTCATCGGTGGATTCAATAGACGCTTCTGACAGATACCATATTTCGGTTTACTCCGGCAATGGAAAATATAAAATAAATATCGGAACATCTGAAAATCTCGACGCCAAAATCAAATTTGTTATGAAGGTTATTGAAGAAGCTTTTGATGAAAATACCATCGCTTCCATCGATGTGGAATATCTCACTTCAATCATTGTCCTGAAGCAGGACGAGCTTTTCATATATCCTTGAATGGGATCAAATTGTTAATATATAGTTAATTTTTTAAAAAAGTATTGCATAGTTTTGCGAAAAATATTATCATTATTAGTGTATATCTGTGTACAGATACTTTTTTATGGTAATAATAAAATAAAGGTCTATTAAAGTTTTTAGGAGGATACATATATGCCATTCGAGCTCGAAGAAAATTATGACAGCGGCGTTAATATAAAGGTCGTAGGTGTCGGCGGAGGAGGAAGCAATGCCGTAAACCGTATGATTGAGACAAACATTCGCGGTGTTGAATTCATCGCCATTAATACTGACAAACAGGCTCTTATGCGTTCCGCAGCCCCCAAGAAGATTCCGATAGGCGACAAAATTACAAAAGGACACGGGGCCGGCGCGAATCCGGACATCGGTGCCAGAGCCGCAGAGGAAAGTCAGGAGGAAATCGCTTCCGCGCTAAAGGGAGCCGATATGGTTTTCATAACCGCGGGTATGGGAGGCGGAACCGGAACAGGCGCAGCACCTGTCGTTGCAAAGCTTGCCCGGGATATGGATATTCTTACTATCGGTATCGTAACAAAACCTTTCAATTTTGAGGGCAGAAGAAGAATGGAAGCAGCAGAGAGCGGTATCGAGCGTTTCCGCGATTCCGTTGATTCTCTTATCATTATTCCGAACGAGAGATTAAAACAAATTTCCGAAACAAGAATTACTTTTGCAAACGCTTTTGCCGAGGCAGATAATGTTCTCCGTCGCGGTGTTCAAAGTATTTCCGACCTTATTAATGTTCCCGGAATCGTAAACCTTGATTTTGCCGATGTGACCGCTGTAATGCAGAATGCCGGCGCTGCTCATATGGGCGTAGGAACCGCTACAGGCAAGGATAAGGCAACGGAAGCCGCCAAGCTCGCTATTTCAAGTCCGCTTCTTGAAACGTCAATACAGGGTGCAAGAGGCATTCTTATCAACATTACCGCTTCTCCCGACATCGGGCTTGAAGAAATTGATACCGCTTCCACTATTATTGCGGAAGAAGCTCACCCCGACGCTCAAATCATTTGGGGTGCTGCGTTTGACGATACTCTTGAGGATACCATGTCTATCACGGTCGTAGCCACCGGCTTTGAAGGCGAGAAGAAAGAAGCAAAGAAGGAAGTTAAGAGCACTTCCGCACAAAAGATTTCACATCCTGCTCAGGAGTCGGTTCAGGAAAAAAAGACTGTTGAATTAAACGACAGCGATGAAAACGAGGAAATATCCGATGATGATTTCATTGATTTGTGGGATATTGTAAAGAAAAAGAGAAGCAAATAAGATTGGGGAACCTCTAAAAATTTAATGTTCCCAGACCAGCAATCGGTAGTCAAAACAAAAATTCGACAGACAGCGTATATATATACCTGATAAGATTTTTTGTGACCGACGAATGGCGGAAAACAGTTCGATTTGGAATTGGGGCAGTGAATTTTTAGAGGTACCGTTATATAAAAGCAAGATGTCTTCCCTGTTTGCAAAACAGTCGACATCTTGCTTTTATTATACTTTTATTATATCAGAAGATTAAGGCAATACCGCCGGTCGCACAGCTAACGCCTTTATTGCGCATTTGCTTGCAGCTTTTCCGTCATACTTCACCAATTTCGTCGACAGAGGGAGGCGATCCTGCCTCCTCAATTTATATTGTTTGACGAAAAGTCCGGAGGCGCAGCTGCACAACAATCATTGCGTGGTATTGCCTTAAATTTTAAAATAGTCCTTCCCGCTCGGCCGACATCTCATACACGCGCCTTATATCACTTATTTTCTTATAAGCCAAAGCTTAACTACCGCCGCACATTCACGTAAACACCTCATCGGAACCGTATACCATTCTATTTCGGAATGATAATGCGTACAATTTATCCCCATATCTTCGGCAATTTTAACCGCTCTATATATGTGATACCCACTTGTAATCAAGGCTACTCTGTAACCGCTTTCGCCGCCGAAATACTCATCCAAGAGTTCCCTTGAGTTATAGAGATTGGTATAAGTCGAAACGGAAGCTTCTTCCCGAATGATTCTGTCAGCGCTTATTCCTTTTGCAATAAGATACTGCTCCATAGCAAATGCCTCTGTTACGGTTTCGCCGTTTCCCTGCCCTCCTGATACAACAATAATGGCGTTTGTATTTTTGCGGTAATATTCAACCGCTTTATCAAGTCGGTTTGCAAGCTGTCTGCTTACCTGATCACCGTTGAGCCCTGCACCGAGTACTATAACTGCGTCTTCTGTAAAATCGGCGTTATCACGCTGTCCGTAAGCAGAAACATAGACTACCAATGAAGCAAATATAACCGATATCCCCAAAACAGCAGCAAACAGCCATTTAACGCTAAATAGCTTATCAAAATATTTTCCTGCAGCAATCAGAAAAATAGATATAATCCCGCACAAAATCAAACCAAAATTAAAATTCGAAACAAAAGGCATGACCGCTGTATATATCATTCCCAATATTCCTATGATAATCAATACTATCGATGCTATATGTTTTATTTTCATCAATCCCGTCCTCCTCTTCTATACTGTGTATCCGTTACTCTTAAGGTGATACTGTGCGGCAATATAAATCTCTGAAGTGTTATACTTATACCATACTTTTTACAATTTGTCAACCGCATCGCAAGTTATCTGAACAAAATCTACAATAAACGGAGAAAATATTTTCATTAGGAGAGCAAGTTTGGAAAATCCTGTACCGTTTACGGTTCTGCTTCTTCACGCTTGTCCCTCACTCGTAACCGAACCCCTGCTTTCCACCATACTTTTTTATTTGAAGCGAAAGTAATTTAATCAGGGCTCAGTGGTAAGTTCTTTCCGACCATTCCGAAACAAGCTCCAAATGGACGCCTGCTAAACTGTTACTCATTTCCTTCCTCTGTAATTATCTAATTATATATTGAGAAAATGATGTAGTTTGTGATATAGTCAGCTAACAAAAATACCCCGACAGAACTTTTTGCCTCGTCAAGAAACTAACACACTATGAATAAACCGGAATTAACAATCTAACTGCATTTGAATATGCGGAATTCCATCTTCCAAAAATTCCTCGGAAGTTTGATGAAATCCTATTTTTTCATACATCCGTCTCACATAAACCTGTGCTTCAATGGTAATTCTTTTCGCACGGAACTTGTCTTTTGCAACATCAATTGCTGCAGCCACAATTTTGCTGCCAATACCACAGCGGCGTTTTACGGAAATTACACGACCGATAGAAAAATCCGAAAATGTCATTCCCTGTGGAAGAATCCGTGCGTATGCCTGAATTCCGTTTTCATCTTGCAGCCAAATATGATATGCCACTTTATCCGCTTCATCGATTTCCTGATAGGCGCATTTCTGTTCAACGACAAACACTGATACTCGCAGCTTATAGATGTCATACAGTTCTTCTGTGCTTAATTCCAAAAAGTGTTTTACAACTAAATCCCCTCCGTATATGCATATCTGTTTAGTAAAAAGAGCGATGTCCGTAGTTCAGACACCGCCCTTATAAATCTTATTGAATCGCCTGAAATTATGCGATTTTTTTAGTCTCTGCACCGTTTTCTGCACCGATAAGTGTAAAATTTGATGTAAAGCTGTAAATTTTGAGTTTTTTCAAAATGAATAACTTACCGTTTTTCAGGCAAAACGGTACATATTAATAGAGCTTTGCACCGGCAGGAATGTGGCCATCAACCATCAGCAGATGAAGCTTTTCTTCGCCGTTTTCTTCGTGAACGGCGGAAATCAGCATACCGCAGGAATCAATGCCCATCATCTTTCTCGGCGGGAGATTGGTGATAGCGATACAAGTCTTGCCAACCAGTTCTTCCGGCTCGTAATACTCGTGAATACCGCTCAAAATGGTGCGGTCTGTGCCTGTTCCGTCGTCAAGAGAAAACTGTAGCAGCTTCTTGGACTTCGGTACTGCAACACATTCTTTCACCTTAACTGCTCTGAAATCAGACTTTGAAAATGTATCAAAATCGACTTCTTCCTCGAATAACGGCTCGATTTTCACCTTGGAGAAATCAAGCTTTTCAACTGCTTTAGCAGTTTGCTCAGCTTTACCGTCATTTGCATATGTCTCTTCTGCTTTAGAGCTTACACCATTTCCGCTTTTTGCACCATCAAGGGGTTTCATTGTGGGGAACAGCAAAACGTCTCTTATTGACGCACTGTCGGTAAGCAGCATGACAAGTCTGTCAACACCGAACCCAAGTCCGCCCGTAGGAGGAAGCCCATATTCAAGCGCCGTCACATAATCGTAATCAACCTCCGCGTTGCAGTTGGGCTCCTCAGCTTTCTTAATCCTCACCTGACGTTCAAAGCGTTCCTTTTGATCAATAGGATCGTTAAGCTCACTGAAAGCGTTACCGAATTCCATACAGTTAATAAAATATTCAAACCTTTCGGTAAATTGAGGCTCGTCCGCTTTTCTCTTGGCAAGGGGACTGTTTTCCACGGGATAATCATAGATAAATGTCGGCTGAACCAGCTTGTCCTCAACATAAGCATCAAAAAATTCAGCAAGAACAGTGCCTTTAGAAGCATCGGCAGAAATCTCAATATGATGCGCCTTTGCATCGGCACGGGCCTCCTCGTCACTCTGCCAGCTATAGTAATCGACACCGGAGTATTTTTTAACGGCTTCGGTCATAGAGAGACGCTCCCAATGACTCATATCAATTTCCGTCCCTTGATATGTTATCTTCATAGAACCGCAGATATTCAGTGTAAGACGCTTATAAAGCTCTTCTACAAGATCCATCATACCCTTGTAATCGGTATAGGCTTGGTAAAGCTCTATTGTAGTAAATTCAGGATTATGGCGGGGATCCATCCCCTCGTTTCTGAATATTCTTCCTACTTCATATACACGGTTCATGCCGCCGACGATAAGACGCTTCAGATACAGCTCCGTCTCGATTCTGAGGTACATATCCATATCCAGCGTATTATGATGCGTTTTGAAGGGGCGCGCCGACGCACCGATTTCAAGAGGCACAAGAATAGGAGTATCAACCTCAAGAAAATCCTTTGAATCAAGATACGCCCTTATCTCCGAGAGAATACGAGAACGCTTTATAAAGGTTTCCTTTACCTCAGGATTGACAATAAGGTCAACATATCTCTGTCTGTAACGCAAATCCGTATTGGTAAGTCCGTGAAATTTTTCGGGAAGCGGCAAAAGCGACTTTGAAAGTAGCTTAATCTTTTGAGCGTGTATAGAGATCTCTCCTGTTTTCGTTCTGAAAGCAAAGCCCTCAAGACCTATTATATCGCCAATATCCCACTTCTTGAAAGAAGCATACTCCTCATCTCCGACATCGTCGCGGCGAACGTAGCTCTGTATTCTTCCGTTGCCGTCATAAATATCGCAGAAAGATGCCTTGCCCATAATTCTGCGGCTCATGATTCTGCCGGCTATCGAGACGTTTTTCCCCTCGTATTCATCAAAGGCTTCTTTTATATCCGAGCTTTTGGCGGTTACGTCATATTTAGTATTTACAAACGGATCAAGTCCATTCGCTTTCAGGTCGGAGAGCTTATCGCGGCGAATCTTGAGTATTTCGGCAAGCTCCTGTTCTTCCGTATTCAGTATGTTATTATCCATCGGCAATGATCCCTTTACTTTGATATTTCAAGTATACGAAGCTTTACAAGTCCGCCGGGAGTAGTCACACTCACGGTATCTCCAACCTTCGCCCCGATAATAGCGCTTCCGATAGGCGACTGATCGGAAATTTTGTCAAGAAGCGGATCCGCCTCCGTTGAACCCACAAGGGTATAGGTGATCTCTTCTTCAAAATCTTCATCGTATACCTTAACTATATTTCCGACATTAACAACATCTGTGCTGACCTCACTGTCGGAAATCACCTTGACATGCTTAAGGCTTTCCTCAAGCTCATTGATACGCGCTTCGGTCTTTGCCTGTTCATTTTTGGCTTCATCATATTCGCTATTTTCCGAAAGGTCTCCAAAGGACAGCGCAACCCTTATCGCTTCAACGACTTCTTTTCTTTTAGTTGTTTTCAGGTATTCAAGTTCATCCTGAAGCTTTTTTAGACCTTCTTCGGTAACCACAATTTCTTTTGACATGATATTCTCCGTTTTCCGGCGGCGAAAGTAGTATTTATTTTGATATTGACTCGGATTGCAGAACAGCACCGCCGCTATCCGCTTCCTGAAACGGGTTCAACCCCGGTATTTACTGATTGAGAGCCTTAACCGCCGCGATAAGCTGGTTATCATTCTCATCGGTCAGTTTGTAGAAATTTATACTTGAAGCCTCCTCGGAAAGCTCTATTTCAATATCAGGAGTTATCCCGATACCGTCATAGTTTTCTGAGTATGGAGGATTATATCTTCCCGTTGATATTTTAAAGGCAGAACCATCCTTCAGCGTAAAAAATCTCTGCAAAACGCCTTTCCCATAGGTGGTAGTTCCTACAAGAACCGCATCATAATCACCGTGTTCGGTATAATCCTTGAGCGCACAGGTAAAAAGCTCGGCAGCGCTTGCCGTCCGGCTGTTTGTCAGTACCGCAACCTTTGCGTCAAGAAAAGAAGCGTCGGATTTATAATGATCTTCCTCGCCCGTATTGTAATATATATGAGCAATCGGTCCTTCAGGCAGTAAATAATCCAGCACTTCGACAATGCTGTTCAATTCTCCTCCGCCGTTATTACGAAGATCAAATACAAATTTCGTACATCCGGAAGACCGAAGTTCTTCAATCGCATTCTTAAATTGCTCCGGCGTTGTCGAATTAAATTCGGAAATTCTTATGAAACCGACATCTCCGCTCCCCCCGTAAACATGATATGTCACGCTGAGAGTCTTAACCTCACGTCTTTCACAGATAACGGTCGTTTCCTCGCTTCCTCTCCTAACTGACAGCTCGACCTGAGTACCCTTATCCCCCTTGATAAGATCAAGAGCGGCATAATAACCGATTTCCGATATGCGCTGTCCTTCCACCCCGGTAATAATATCTCCCTCAAGAAGTCCAGACTCTGCGGCTGGAGAATCGGGAAGAATACTGATTATCTCTATGCTCTCGTTCCCTGTATCATATATAACATTGACTCCGATGCCCACTGCATTTCCGTTTTGTTCATTTTTAAACGCATCATACTCATCGCTTGTCATATACATTGAATAGTTATCCCCGATTCCTGAGAGATAACCTCTGATCACCGCAGCATTCAGCGCGTCATCGTCAATTTCTCCGATATAATATTTTCTTACAATTTCAT
>USPP01000052.1 GCA_900556615.1 uncultured Eubacteriales bacterium | reverse complement strand
GGTGGATTTCGGAAGCAATGCTAAAGAAGCTACCGTTGCGCTTTGTGCAGCGCTTGTAGCCATCGTTGTTTGGGCAACGCTTGCCTGGAAATTCGGAATTCCTACAAGTGAAAGCCATGCTCTCATAGCGGGACTTACCGGAGCCGCCATCGCGATGCACGGAGGACTCGGTGGGGTAAACGGTGCAGAGTGGCTCAAGGTTATATACGGTCTTTTCCTTTCAACTCTGCTCGGTTTCGGATTCGGTTTTTTTTCGGTAAAACTTACGGAAATCCTGTTTAAAAAAGCAGATCGTCCCAAAACAACGAAATTTTTCAAGGGAGCACAGATCTGCGGAGGCGCATCGATGGCATTTATGCACGGCGCGCAGGACGGTCAGAAATTTATGGGGGTTTTTCTCCTCGGAATCTTTCTCGCGTCGGGCGAAACAGGAGTAACAAGCTTCACGATCCCGTTGTGGCTGATGATTCTTTGTTCTGTTGTAATGGCTCTCGGAACGTCAATAGGAGGCTATCGCATTATTAAATCGGTCGGTATGGATATGGTAAAGCTTCAGACCTATCAGGGATTTTCCGCCGATCTGGCAGCAGCGCTCTGCTTACTTGTCGCATCGCTGACCGGAATTCCGGTCAGTACCACACATACAAAAACTACTGCCATAATGGGTGTCGGGGCGTCTAAAAGACTTTCGGCAGTCAATTGGAAGGTCGTTCGGGAAATGGTGCTTACGTGGGTGCTTACTTTTCCGGGATGCGGTCTTCTTGGGTACCTTACGGTTAAATTATCCGGACTGATTTTCTGACAGAAAGGGAATAAAATTATGTTATTCAAAAAAGAAAAAGATTACGACTATTTTGATTTTTTTGTAAAAATTGCCGAGAATGCATGCCAAGCCTCCCAGCAGCTTCACAAATCGCTTTTAAGCTTCGACAGAAACCAAATTTCCGAGCGTGTTGCCGAAATGCACGAGATTGAGCATCGCGCCGATATTGAAAAGCATAATATGACGGAGAGACTTATTCATGAATTTCTTCCCCCTATCGAGCGTGAAGATATTGCCTCTCTTGCACATCAGCTTGATAATGTTGTCGATTCGATTGATGATGTTATGCTTCGTATCGATATGTATAACGTTTCGACCATTATACCCGACGCGATAACCTTTACCGATCTTATTATAAAGTGCTGCGGCGAATTGCTTAACGCCATGAAGGAATTTAAGGTAAGCCGTACCTCGAAAAAGCTTTCCGAGTATATCGTTGCCGTAAACACTCTCGAAAGTGAGGGAGATAAGCTGCATACCGAATGTATGAGAGCGCTTTATACCTATGACAGAATAGACGCAAAATCGCTTCTTGCGTGGACAGGAATTTATGATGAGCTTGAAAACTGTCTTGACGCCTGCGAAAACTGTACCGATATTATCGAAATGGTAATTATGAAAAACTCGTAAATTCTTGTGAGGTTCTGTCTCACCCCCGCCTCTTTCTTGAAAAGAAAGAGGGAAAGAAGGATAAGCCAGAATCCATACCGATTTACATATCCGCTCTCTTTAGCAGAAAGTATTTGCTTTCAAATATCGCTCCCGGAAAAACTACATTTTTCCGGGAGCGATATTTTTGAAGAAATTTTTGAAGATATTTAAGGAACTTTAGGAAAAAATCCCTTAAATAACAGAGTACGAGACAAAACCATCTCTTTTTTATTTCTTTCTCAGCCTTTCGGCAAGTTCCGCGTCAGGAATAACCACCGCCGAATAATTCGTTGAGAAGGTTACATAGCCCGGTTTTGATGCCGGCGGCTTTTTTATATTTTTAACACGGGTATAATCCACCTCCGCCTTCTGTCCGCGTGGCGCTTTAGAGTAAACCGCAGCTATAACCGCCGCCTCGGTGAAATCCGACGCCGAAGGTTCCTCTCCGTTACAGATCAATACAACATGAGAGCCCGGACAGCCCTTTATATGAAACCAAAGATCATTTTTGGCTGCAAGCTTATTGGTAAGATAATCGTTTTGAGCGTTATTCTTACCGCACAAAACGCGATAGCCTCCGCTCGTTGTAAATTCCATCGGCTTTGGGGTAGGAATTTTCACCGCCGTATATGATTTCATTCTGGAAGCATAGCCGGATTCATAAAGCTCTCTGCGTATCTCTGAAAGATCGTTCTCGGTCTCAGCTTTAGTAAGCGATTCAAAAACGGTGGCAAGATATTCAAGCTCTGTCTTGGCAAGCGATATCTGCTTGGTCAGATTCGTTTCGGCAGATTTGCACTTGTTATATTTTTTATAGTATCGCTGCGCATTCTGGGAAGGAGTAAGCCTGCTGTCAAGCTCTACTTTTATCTCGGGACAGCCCTCCTGGGACCAATCGGGAAGATATACCTCTGTCATTCCTCTTGAAAGGCGGTAGATATTCGCGGTAATAAGATCGCCGCACAGCTTATAATGTTCCTTTTCGCGGCAAGCCTCAAGATCCTGCTCCTGCACCGCGATTTTTTTATTCAGCCTTGCCTCGGCGCTGGTAAGAAGCCTTAAAATATCGGCGGCTCGCTGCCGGATTCTTTCGGTATGAGCTCTGTCGGCAAAAAAGTCCTCTATAAGAGCACTGAAGCTTTCGTATACCGACATGACTGCTTCGCCGCCATACTGTTCTATCGGAATGAAAGAATATTCAAGAGGCGAACCGTCGCTCTTTCGGAGCATAACGGGAATAAAGTCGCCTGAATCTATTTTGGATATAATAGAGGAGAATGCCTCCCACAGCATTTTTTCACTGTCTTTTGCATGAAATACCATTTCCCTCGCCACAAGCGGCGAAATGCCGCTGAAGCGATTCAAAATAAATTTTGATGCAGAAAGCCCGCTCTTGCGATAGGCAGAAAGAAAGCTCTCCTCATTTTCATCAAATGGAAGTTTTTTCCCTTCCTGCGGCGGCGGAGGGGTATAGGAGGAGCCGGGAATTACAGGGCGCTTGCTTCCGCTTGAAAGATCATTTGTCCTTACTGCGGAGATAATTTTTTTTGTGCCGTCACAAAAAATGAGATTGCTGAATTTTCCCATTATCTCGGCGTAAATATACTTTTTTGAGAGAAATCCGAGTTCATCTCTTGTCTCAAATTCAAGCTCCGCAGCCCGGTCAAAGCCAAGCTGACGCACCGAAGTGATTTTTGCCCCTGTAAGATGCTTGCGGAGAAGCATACAAAACATCGGAGGCACCTTTGGATTGTCAAAAGCAGGATCGGCAAGCGACATTCTCGGATTGGCGCTTCCCGCATCGATCAAAAGCTTGAGAGTGCTCCCTTTCCCTTCGGAATTTCTTTCCCCGCGCAGAACAAAAAGCACCGATTCTTTCGAGGGCTGAAAAATTTTCTCCACCCTTGCGTTAGTAACCGACGCAGACAATTCTTTTATTATAGCCGCCGTAAAGCCTGCATCAAATGCCATATTTTAAAACCTCCGATCGAAAAGAATCCCGTGTAAGAAATATATGAAAGTATGAAAAGCTTTGAGGCAGATACCGTTCGGATCATTCTCTTGAAAGATATTGCATAAGGGGACCTCTAATAATTCAGTGTACACAGACGGCAAAGAGATTTTTCGTCAGTCAAAACAAAAATTCCGCAGGCAGAGTATATATCTGTCAAGAATTTTTGTGATGAATGACGGAAAACAGATCGAGCCGGATTTGTACAGTGAATTTTTAAAGGTGCCCATAATCATTACCGGAATCACCGCTGTAAAAGATATTCCGGAGGATAAAGGAAAGGGCTGTCAAAAACCCGAGGTTCTTTACAGCCTCCATGCTCCGGTTTTGTTCCGAAACACAATCGATTTTACTTGCTCTTAGACAAAATGCCGGCAGATATAGCCGACGGGGAACCATTCACGGCAGTGCTGAAAAATCGTGACTTTTTAACACTGCCTGATTCTCATCTCTTTTTAAGGCAACACCGCGGGGTGGACATGCACATTTGCTTGCATCTTTTCCGTCATACTTCACAACTTTCGTCGGCAGGGGAGTCTCTCTTGCCTCCTCAATTGGTATTATCTGACGAAAAATCTGGCGGCGCAACTGCACAACAATCATTGTGCGGTGTTGCCTTAAGGGGACCTCTAATAATTCAGTGTACATAGACGGCAAAGAGATTTTTCGTCAGTCTAAACAAAAATTCCGCAGACAGAGTATCCATCTATCAAGGATCTTTGTGACGAATGACGGAAACAGATCGAGCCGGATTTGGGCAGTGAATTTTTAGAGGTGCCCTTAATTGAATTCTGTCTCATCAGCGGTATCGTCTACCGGAATCTCATGCTTCACAGCGTTTTTATCGTCACAGATATCGTTCATCGCTTCGATGATGGAATCGTCATCAAAACGTTCTCTTATTTTATCCGAAACAAGGATCGCTCCGCCTATTGCGCTGATAAGTCCGAGTATGGTAAACGGTCCGGCAGTATTCTTTTTATCTTTAAAAAGGAAGCATATCACAAGAAAAAAGCAAGACACCGACTGTACAATGAGCATAAGTCCCAAATAAAATCTCGTTTGTTTAAACATAACCGTCCTCCGTTATTTTCAGCTCTTGGAGCTGTTCATTTTCAGATAAGCGTTTATAAAGCCGTCAATATTTCCGTCCATAACCGAGCCGATATCGCTATCCTCATAGCCGGTACGGGCATCTTTCGCAAGGGTATAAGGCATAAAAACATAGGACCTTATCTGCGCCCCCCATTCGATATCGGTTTTTACTCCCTTGATATCGTCAATTTTCTGTAGGTTTTCGCGCTGTTTAATCTCCATAAGCTTTGATTTCAGCATCTTCATCGCATAATCCTTGTTTTGAAGCTGGCTTCTTTGCGTCTGACAACCGACGACAATACCGGTAGGCTTATGAAGTATTCTTATTGCAGAGTCGGTTTTATTGATATGCTGTCCGCCTGCGCCTGAAGAACGGTGAGCGGTAACCTCAATATCCTCATCCCGAATCTCGATATCATTATTCATATCGTCAAATTCCGGCATCACTTCGACAGAAGCAAAAGAGGTATGGCGTCTTCCCGACGCATCAAACGGGGAAACGCGCACAAGGCGGTGAACGCCGTTTTCGCTTTTTAAAAAGCCGTAAGCATTAAGTCCTTCTATCATAACCGTCGCGCTCTTAAGACCGGCTTCATCTCCGTCGAGCCAATCAAGAAGCTTTACGTTATATCCGTGGCTCTCCCCCCATCTTGTGTACATTCGGTAAAGCATCTGCGCCCAATCCTGCGCTTCGGTTCCTCCCGCTCCGGGGTGAAAGGAGAGAATGGCATTATTTCGGTCGTACTCCCCGCTGAGCAGCGTTTCAAGCCTCATTCTTTCCGCCGTTTCAAGCACGTCCTTCACATCGGCAAGAACTTCTTCGACGACGCTCTCATCATTTTCTTCTATTCCCATATCACAGAGAAGATAGGTATCCTCAAGCTTTCTGCAAAGCTCATGATACTCTTCTACCGTTGCTTTTTTATCCTTTATCGACTGGAGTATTTTCCCGGAATCAGGCTGTGACCAGAAATCCGGAATCAGCGTTTTCGCCTCAAGCTCCTGTATTTGTATTTCAAGATCGTCTACACGAAGTGCGTTCCGCAAGTCCGCAATTGGTTCTCTCGCGGAATTGAGCGTGCGTTTCGCCTCATCAAGCTGAATAATCAATGTGTCCTCCCAATATAGCCATCATACCGTTTCTGTCGTTCGGGAGCGCAGAAAACGGCATATTTTTTCTCATATATATTATTATAACAGATTTTAGAAATTTGTAAACAGTTTTTCACCAATTTCCGCATAAAACGGTGCTTGCTCGAAAGGATCTAAAAAAACCCGATACTTCCGCCCCAAAATCCTTTGAAAAGATATGGGATAATATCAAGCAGACTGTACAAATTTTTCTTCAAATTTCTATCTTAATTCCGCATTATCAATAAACGAATCCTTATTAAATATTGAGTTATCATCGATATGCATATACAATATATGTTATTTACGTGATAAAATAACAGGGAAGCAAAATTCAAATGAAAAAGGAGGATGACATGAAACACAAAAAAATTCTATCCCTGCTTTTTGCTTCCGTTATCAGTACGGCTTTCGTTCTTGCCGCCTGTACACCGGGAGAAAAAGGAAGAGATGACAGTTCCGATGCGGGAAGTAACACGAACGGCAGCGGAACCGTGACTGCTGCCGGTACAGAAAAACAATATGTGGACAATTTGGGAGAATACGACTTTAAAGACGCAGACTTCGTTATGCTTATCTGGAGCGATAAAAAACCGCAGTTTATTGTAGACGGTCCCGGAGAGGATGTTTACAGCGAGGCAGTTTATAAACGGAACCGTATGATTGAAGACAGATTCGGAGTAAATCTTCAGGTTGTCGAAATAGGAAACAACGATCCCGGTCAATGGGGGAATCATATTGCAGGTGTGATTGCAAGCGGATTGGGCGATTATGATGCGGTATTTCCCGATTATTGGATGGGAATCGAGACCGGAGGTTATTACCTGAATCTGCATGACTATGACGATATTATCGATTTTTCACAGCCTTATTGGTCTGAGGGATGGAATAACAATGCCGAGCTTTGGGGACAGCTTTACAGTGCGGTCGGTGCCCTCTCTATGGAATTTGTGCTTCAGACTCACGCTGTTTTCTATGACAGAGCGCTTCTGGAAGGACTGGGAACCACCACAGATCAATTCTATAAGATGGTAGAAGACAGAGAATGGACGCTGGATAAGCTTCTCGATTATTCGCGTCAGGCTTGGACCGACAGCAATGCGGACGGCACTGCAACACCGGAAGAAGACGCCGTTATAGGTACGACAATCTGGACCATACCCATCCGCGGATTATTCTATTCATCCGGCATTAAGATGACGACGCTTAGCGCAGACGGGGAATGGGAATATGGCTTTTACAATGATAAATTTCTTTCCGTTTTCGAAAAATTACAGTCCTTCTGCCACGACCCGTCGGTCGTGGTCAATGGAGCGGTTGGCAATATGTTCAACAACGGGCAAATTCTGTTTAGCCTGAGTTGTCTTTACGATGTGAATCACGGTCTTGCCGACGCGGACAACTGGGCTTTGGTACCGATTCCCCTCTTTGATGAGAATCAGGAAGACTATATCGCTTTTAATCACGGTACTTATTATCAGTCAATCCTCAAAACCGCCGACGATCCGACAATGAGTGCAGTTATTTTGGAGGCTCTGAATGCCGAAAGCTACCGCTCTGTCAGATATGCTTTCTTGGAAATCAATTTCAAAAACCGTTTCCAAAGAGACGAAAAAATGCCGGAAATGATTGATCTGATTCTTTCCAAAGTATATTATGACTTCGCTTTTGTCAACGGTTCCAATCTCGGATATATAAACGACCGTCTCTTTGACCTCGCGGCTTCCTCCGATAGCGCGGCAACCTGGTGGGGAGCAAACGAAACCTATTATAAACAGACGCTCAAGGACTTCCAGGATTATTTCAAGGCGCTGCAAAATAATCCGCAGTCTAAGTAAGGCAAGCACTTCACAACTCCGGAAGTGCAGATATCTCGTCGGATTTTTCAGCAGTTTAAGTTCAAATAATTTGAGGAGGCAAGAGCGTCCTCTGCCGGCAAAGTTTGAGACGAATGCCGGGAAATACGCAAGCATATGCGCCGCCAAGGCGTCAGAGGTAAATGGGGGGTTTTACCTTAAGTTATTATTGCCGAACCGGATTCGAAATCCCTCCGAAAATACGGGTTAAAATAATTTGAGTAACATAGAGTGGATTTGCGATATAAAAAATAATATCCGATTGTAAAAGTCAATGATTTATAATAAAATCCGTTTTTTCGATGGCTTTGCCGACGAAAAAATTCTTAAGACGAGCAAAATGAACCACTCGCCGAGGGGGAGAGGCAAAAATCCTTGATTTTTGCCTCAGGAGATAAGCGCGCGTATTTCCACTGCACGGTTCTCAGTTGTAAAACGCAGTTTTGCAATTGGCTATATTAAAAAAATAACAAAAAGAGAGGCTATAACTATTATGAAAAAAATCGGTGTATGTTTACTCAGCATACTGATGCTGGTATCTCTGACTGTCAGTATGACAGCGGCAACCAAAAAAATCGAAGCTATTCAGACCTTTACTTCAACCGAAACAAATGAAGATGGTTCATTGAAACCTGTCGCTACTTTGGAGGGCACCGTTTCCTCTAACCCCGGGGGCAACGTGACGCTGACTCATTGCGTCGTTAACCGACTGGGCCAGGAAGATTATCCTACAACCGAAATTGTCGACTATACAAATAATACCATTACATTGATCGGTCCCGCTCTTGATGCCGACCAAGCACATCCCGGGATAACCAGACCTGCCGGTAAAAATTT
>USPP01000051.1 GCA_900556615.1 uncultured Eubacteriales bacterium | reverse complement strand
AGAAGGGCGGCGGAGCCGTCCCGGAGGGCGATATTGACGACGGAGGAGATTCTATGCTCCGTCCGGCAATCGAGCTTGCTCTTGAAAGCGGCAAAATATCAACCTCCTTGATTCAGCGCCGCCTGTCTCTCGGATACGGTCGTGCGGCAAAGCTTATTGATGAAATGGAAAAGCGCGGAATTGTCAGCGCCCCGGAAGGGCAGAAGCCGAGGACAGTGCTGATTACCAAACAGCAATACATGGAAATGGTACTGAACAGAAAAGAGGATTTGGAGTAAAGCTATCATTTTCGGTTTTTTATCTGTTATTTCGAATTTTTCCGTGAATCCAAAATTTTCTATGCTTTTCCCGGCATAATCATAGAAATATCATAATCCGCCGAAGCGTTCTTTTTACCCATGAAAAGTGCCGTTATTCTCTGTATTCGATAAAAAAGATGCCCATTACATTAAGAAACCTTTTAACCAATCCGTTAAAGCTAACATATCCTGTCAGCAGAAGGAGAAATTCCGGAGCGCGCAGGAATAAAATTCGTTCTTACACTATATCGCTTCGGAAATATAATATCCCAAGCTATGCTCTACACTTTATTTGAAATAATCATCTCCGCCCTTGCCGTATACGGCGGCTATAAGCTGCTTCACGACATTTTCGGAATGAGAAGGAAACATAAAAGATGAATAACGGAACCATGCCGCCTGCCGGCAGAGAAGATCTTCTTGAAGTCGAGGGCGTTATCGAGCATATTGTCTACAAAAATGATACAAACGGTTACACCGTATGCGAGCTTGCCGCAGCAAATGATGAACTTATCACTCTTGTCGGCATCATGCCGTTTCTTGCAGAGGGGGAAAGTATAAAAGCACTCGGCAAGTGGGAGCTTCATATGAGCTTCGGGCGGCAGTTCAAAATTGAATATTACGAAAAACAGCTTCCTGCAAGCGAAGCCTCCATGTTTAAATATCTTTCCTCCGGCGCAATCAAAGGCATAGGTCCCGTCACCGCCAAGCGAATCATGGAACGTTTCGGCACCGACGCCTTTGAGGTTATAGAGCATAACCCGGAATGGCTTGCCGATGTAGAGGGCATCACCCTAAAAAAAGCCCGAAAAATATCAGAACGCTTTAAAGAGACTTTCGGAGTACGCTCCGTAATGATGTTCTGCCGCGACTTTTTCGGACCGGCAACAGCCATTAAGGTATACAAGCAATGGGGAGGTGCCGCCGTAGACGTCATAAAGGCAAACCCCTATGCTCTGTGCGAGGCAATTGACGGGATCGGGTTTGAAACCGCCGATCACATAGCTGAGAAGCTTGGTACGGACAAGACTTCTCCCGATCGAATCAAAGCCGGCATTCTCTATTTTATCTCCTATAATGCCGTTCAAAACGGACATACCTTCATTCCGGCGGACAAGCTTCTTCCTGCCGCAGCAAGACTTCTTTCTGCCGGCGAGGAAAAAACGGCGGCGGGAATCCGTTCTCTTCTCAGCGAAGGAAAGCTTGTATCGGTAAAATTCAACGGCAGAGAAGTGATTTATCTCAAAGATTATTTTGAAGCCGAACGGTATTCCGCCGCAAAGCTTGATCAGCTTGACCGGCTTTGCGAAAGAATATCTCTGAGCGACGCCGACCGTTTTATCACACAGCTTGAGTCCGAAATCGGAATAACCTATGCCGCACTCCAGAAAAAAGCTATTATCGATTCCATTAACAGCGGTGTAATGGTGCTCACGGGAGGTCCCGGAACCGGAAAAACCACCGTAATTCGCGCCGTAATTACCGTTTTCGAGAGAATGGGACTGAAAATCGTGCTTGCCGCTCCTACGGGACGCGCTGCCAAACGCATGTCCGAGGCGACTTCAAGAGAAGCAAAAACCATACATCGTCTTCTTGAAATGGACTATTCAAACGGAAATAAGCCGACGTTTCGACGCGATGAAAACGATATGCTCGATGAGGACGCGATCATTATCGACGAGGCTTCGATGGTGGATACCCTGCTTATGGTTTCGCTCCTCAAAGCAATAAAGCCGGGAGCAAGACTTATGCTGATCGGTGACGCCGACCAGCTTCCGTCTGTCGGAGCGGGATACGTTCTGAACGATATTATAGAAAGCGGAAGGTTCAGTTCCGTCTGTCTGAAGGAAATATTCCGTCAGGCGCAGACAAGTCTGATTGTCAGAAATGCGCACGCAATTAACAACGGCGAATATCCCGATCTCACCGTCAAAAACGGGGACTTCTTTTTCCTCAGACGGGAAGATGAGAGAAGCATTGCACCGACAGTAACGGAGCTGATTTCCTCCCGTCTCCCGAAAACCTACGGAGAGGATATCAAAAAAAGCATTCAGGTGATAACGCCGTCACATAAAGGAGCGGCGGGAACCGATAATTTAAACGCTTTGCTTCAGAACGCGCTGAATCCTCCCGAACCTTTCAAAGCGGAAAAAAAGGTACGGGATGTCGTTTTCCGGGCCGGAGATAAAATTATGCAAACCAAAAATAACTATGATATTCCATGGAATCGAGGAGGCAGAGAAGGCTCCGGAATCTTCAACGGAGATATCGGTAAAATTATTTCGGTTGATAATCACTCCGAATCCGTCACAATTGACTTCGACGGAAGAATTGCCGAATACGACTTTGCACAGCTCGATGAAATCGAACACGCCTACGCGATCACCATACATAAAAGTCAGGGAAGCGAGTACCCCGTAATCATTATACCTTTGTTCAGCTTTTCCCCCCGCCTTCTTACCCGCAATCTGCTGTATACTGCCGTCACAAGAGCCAAAGATATGGTCATTCTGGTCGGCTCCGAAAAAGTGATAAAAAGTATGGTAGATAATAACCGTTTGGTACAAAGATATACCGGTCTCTCTTTCCTTCTTAAATCTTATGAATGATATAGCGATTATAAAACTCCGTTTTACGTCGGTTACGCTGCGGCAGGTTTACGCACGCTTATCGCCGCACCCAAATTACGGATTTTAGACTCGTTCTCTCAGCGTGCAACCTCGCTTTGTTTGTCTTAAAAGTGTTTTTTCATCGAAAAATCCGCTGAAAAACAGAATGGAATTATATTGCTGACCTTTACAATCGGCTACTGATATACCGAAAGGAGCTTTTCCACGGAAAATGAAAAGTAAATCTCTGAAAAGGTTCTTTACTGCTGCCTGCGATATCTTTTTCCCACCGAAGTGCATCGGTTGCGGAGAAACAATAGATAACCGCAGACAAAGCCGTGTTCTCTGTCCTGTCTGCCGCCAAAAATTTCTGTCGGAGATCTCAAAACCGTGTCCGGTATGCGGAAAAGAGTATTCGTTCTGCATATGTAAGCCGAAGGGTTTTCTCCCTGATGGCTTTGCCTATTCGCTTCCTTACGATAAAGAGAGTGGAATCACAAGAAAAATGATTCTATGCTGTAAAAACCGTCGTGTCTGCGCGGTTTTTAAAGAAATTGCCGCGGCGATGCTTGAAACAGCAAAAATCAATCATATACTGACGGAAAATTCTCTGATCACCTATGTTCCCCGCGCGCCTGAAAAAGTTGTCAGAAAAGGTCTTGACCAAGCCGAAGAACTTGCAAAAGAATTTTCGAAGGTTTCGGGAATTCAATGTGTCGAACTGATCCGTCACAGAAGATTTTCCTATGAGCAAAAAAATCTCGGAGAAGCAATGAGGAGCACAAACGCAGAAAAAAATTTCCGGCTGTCCGACCGTAAAAATCTAATCGCAGGGAAAAACATAATCCTGATCGACGATATCGTAACAACCGGGGCTACGGTTAACGCCTGTACCTGCCTGCTTAAAGAAGCAGGAGCGGAAAGTGTTTTTTGTCTGAGCGCTTCAAAAAATATCAAAACACCGTCTTATCATATAAAGGAGGAGAAACCATGATCAAAAAAATCGGAATTGATGTCGGAAGCTGTTTCATCCGAACCGTTATCCCCGGTGAACCGTCCTCGATAACGGAGGAGCCCGCCGTAACGGCAATAACCGAAAATGGAAAAATTGTCGCCTGCGGCACCGAAGCGATAAGATTTGACGCAGGCGCTCCCGGAACTGTTTTTTTATCCAAGCTTATTCCGGACAGCGGAGAGCTTTCTGACGCCGGTCAAGCCGTCGCCATATTCTCCTACATACTCAAAAAAAATCGAATGAAAGGCGCGGATGTCTATCTCTCGCTTTCCGGGCGGTGCGGCGATGAAGCGGAAAGGCTGTTCGTGGATGCTGCTCAGCGTGCAGGAGCAAGAGACGTTTTCGTTGTTAATTCCTTATATGCCGCCGCAAGGGGGTGCAGCCTGAAAGGGAGCGGAGACTCACTGATTATCGATATCGGATATGAAACGGCATCTATGGCAGCTTATTCCCGCGGAAAGGAAGCTGCGGTTTCCCACAGTGAATTTGCCGGAGCCGCATTTGACAGAGCCATCATATCCTATGTTATGAAAAAATATCATATGTCGCTTACTCACGAGGAAGCGGACAGAATAAAAAAAGAGATCGGAACCATGGTTCCGTCCGAAAAAAAACAAACCGATATTCGGGTGATGCGCCATGCCGTCGGACTTCCCAAGGTGCTTACTGTAACAGAGGAAGAGATATCCTCCGCGATGGAGCCGGTTTTCGACGAGCTTACCGACGAAATCATTGCTCTTGTAAGAACACTTCCTTCTGAGCCCGATAAGCTGATCCTTACCGGAGGAGGCGCACGGCTCCGCGCGCTCGCTCCCGCTCTTGCGCCGATCGTCTGTATCCCCGTCGAAATATCTCCCGATCCCGAACTCGCTGTTATAAGAGGACTTTCCGCTATCATCGAAAGAGAATAGAATAACGCCATACTGTTTTCTATCTGTTTATTAAGAATAAGGTAATCAATTAAAAATAAAAAGGAGAATAAAATGAATCTTCTCGCCATCGGAAACAGCTATTCAGACGATGCAACCGCGCTTCTCAGCCAAGTTGCTGCCGCAGACAACGTACACATCAATGCCGTCAATCTGTTTGAAGGAGGATGCTCTCTTGAAAAGCATATTGATAACCTTGAAAACAATCGCGCCTCATACATTTACGAAGAAAACGGGATTCTCACTGACAGAAGGGTAACCTCCGAAGAAGTTCTTAAAGAAAACCACTGGGACATCATAACGATTCAGCAAGCAAGCCGCTTCAGCGGCATTCTCGACTCTTTTTTCCCTTATGCCGAACAGCTTCTTGCCTTTGCGAAAAGCTTATCTCCTGATTCAAAATTCTATTTTCATCAAACATGGGCTTACGAAAGAGATTTCCGGAATGAATGGTTCAATGCCTATTCCTTTTCACAGGAAAAAATGTTCGAGGCAATATTTTCCGCCTCTTTCCGTGTTGCCTCAAGGCTGAAAACCGGTATGATAAGAACAGGCGAAGTTATACAGGCGCTTCGGGCAAAAAAGCCTTTTGATTATGAAAACGGCGGCATCAGCCTGAACCGCGACGGACTTCATCTCAGCTTGACCTACGGACGGCTCGCCGCAGCACTCTCCTACTATACTGCCGTTACAGGAAATGATGTAAGAGGAAATACCTTTGCGCCGGAGGGAACAGCCCCTGATATAGCGCAGCTGGTCAGAGAAACCGTTTATGAGGTTTACAGCAGAAAGGTATACTTATGATCATTCAAGAGGAAAGCAGCGGACTGATCGGAAATTGGGATCTGATTCTTCCGCTAGGATTAATCCTTACAGTTGATGGAGACAGAACTGTTACCTCTTTCCCTGAAACACTCGACGCGGCAGAATATCTTGAATCGCTTCCGGCGGAGGAAATATTTACAAACCAAACCAAGGTTAGATTATCTGAAATGCTGTTTTCGAGACTGAAGAGTCTGGGATATGAAAGCGAAACCGTATTCAGCACCGAGTTTCATATTGACAAAAAAGAAAAGCTGAACAAAGCCTTGATTCTTCCCTCTACAGAACCGCTTCTTCCCCAACACAGCTATGAAAATCTAACTGACTGTGAACCGGATCCCCTCGGAGAAGGGCTTCTTTGCTTTGGAACTGTCATTGACGGAAAAATCGTTTCGGCTGCATCGGAAAACCCGCATGCTCCCGACAGCAAAGTCATCGACATCGGGGTCGAAACCGCGGAAGGCTTTACCGGACACGGCTACGCCGCTTCCAATATCGCTTCGCTTGCCTATTATCTTCTTGATCCCGGAATCTCGGTGACATACATAGCAGAGGACCAAAACATCCCCTCGCTTCGCATTGCTGAAAAGGTTGGTTTTACCCGAAATGTCAGAGAACTGAGAGTGGTCTGTGAGAAGAGACAACAGTGATAACGGTTTTCGCATTAAACGCCAACCGGACAAAAAGGCGGTCGGAAATCCGTCTTTTTGGTTATAACCCGGTCGGTTTTGCCTTGCTGTTTTCCGTTTTAGCTGTTACCATATCAGCACCGGCCTTCTGCCGGCAAGATTTGTGTCAGAAAAATCTCTTGTGTTAAGGGTGCCTCTAAAAAATCACTGCCCAAAACGGTTCGATCTGTTTTCTGTCATTCGTCACAAAATCCTTGTCAGATGGATACGCTGTCTCCGGGATTTTTGTTTTGACTGACGAAAAAATCTCTTTGCCACCTATGAACATTGATTTTTTAGAGGCACCCTTAATGAAATATTGTCAAAAATATCTCCTCCTCGGTATAGCGTTTTGCAATAAAACAAAAAAATCGATTGTTTTCCGGAGCAAATTCGAAGAAATCACAGACTTTAGGAGGGTATTCTAAAGGATAGTTTTGAAATAAATAGAACACGGTCCCCTCGACAGGAAAAAGACAGTGAATTTTTTACGTTCTCTGTCTTTTTTCTCGTTTTCAAGCACCGTATTTGTGTCCATAGATACTCTAAGTGTAAAATAAAAATTGGCAAAAAGAGAGGAAAGAAGCCCTATGTAGTAAATATCCCTGTTGTAGATTTACGAATTATTTGTCGGTAAAACAAAATGCTTGGAAACAGAACGAAAAAATACGTGATATTTGTACTTGCACGGATTAGGGAAGAAACGTTGAGACCGATGCAACGGAAACCAGAAATTGCGAAATGGTTTTTAAGGCAATACCGCACAATGATTATTGTACAGTTGCGCTGCGAATACCTTAGAAAACATGGTATATCGCCCATATTATGCACTTTTGAATTATATTAGTTGTGAACAATCAACAAAATATATAATATTATTTGTCTATTATGCAAATGGATTTTTTTGGAATATTATGATAGAATAATTTTACAGTTTACATCTTACTTGTATGAGGAGAAACAAAATGAAAACTAAAAAAATGAAAAAAGTGCTTTTGTTTATTTTATCGTTTATGATAATGGCGTCGCTGTTATCGGTATCCATGTCGGTGTCGGCAAATACAAAAAGTCTTACCGCACGGAAAATTACCCAAGTACCAGACATAGACGGGGAAATGGAAGAGATGTGGGAAGAATGCGAGGTAGCGGAGGTACTTAATTTTGGAAGCAATATCTTTCCAAATACTTCCACGGAAGCGGCAAATGAAGTCAATCCGGTAGCTACCGCAAAAGCAAGAGTAATGTGGGATGAAAAACACTTATATCTCTTTGTTGAAGTATATGATACTACTCCCAACAAAGAGGCAAGCAAAACAAATTATGAGGACTGCGATATAGACAGCGTAGATATTCAAATATCGGAATCCAATGCCCTTCATGAACCGATGAGAGATGATACTGTCGGAAAAGGTAATAAATATCCCGGAAACGGAATATTTAACGTAAATATAAACGGTTACATATCCGGATGGGGCGGCGTATGGTATGCGGGTAGCGGAGCTACCGAAGTAAATGCGGAGGCAGTTATCACAAATTACGGATATTGTTTTGAAATGGTTCTCCCGCTTCAGACAATTACAGCAGATGTCGGAACTACCATAGGATTAGAGTTTCAGATTAACGACAATCAGGATGGAACCGGACGCACCGCAATCAGACAATGGAGTTGTGCAGAATGTTTAGCACATTCCGATACGATTTATCTGGGAGAGCTTGTACTTGTAGGTGAAAACGGAGAAACGGCTCCTCAAACAACGGAACCGCAAACAACAGAGCTGCCAACAACGGAACCTCAAGCAACAGAGCCGCAAACAACGGAACCTCAGACCTCCAAAAATCCAGAAATCTCCGATACATCTAAGGTAACGGCAGAAAATACCGAGACCAAGAATGGCAATGTGAGCGATGATGACGACGGAGGTTTTCCGATATGGATTCCTATTGTAGTTATTGCCGCCGCCGCGATTGTTGTAGTCGTAATCGTGATCGTCAAGAAGAAAAAGTAATCGCGGACAGAGAGGTTTTCAACGAAGTTGTAGAGCCGTGAAACGCAATTTTCGGCTGAAGTATAATATCCTCAGAACGTCATCCTTAATGGGTGGCGTTCTTTTGCTTAAGGCAATACCGCACAATGATTGTTGTGCAGTTGCGCCGCCGGATTTTTCGT
>USPP01000050.1 GCA_900556615.1 uncultured Eubacteriales bacterium | reverse complement strand
AGGTTATGGGCAAGCCGACGGAGTTTTTGTCAACAGGAGTCACCATTGACTGCAACGAGTCCTTACGCTTGAATGTCGGCAGTATTATCTACACAAACCAATATAGGGAAATGTTTGAGATTCTTTCGGACGGTGTCGGAGAACACGACCTGCTCCACCCTTGTTGTCGTCCCGAAATGTATGACTTTTTCTACCATAACGGTGAAGGACACCCGAATTGCCTTGACAATATCAATGGAAGTCTTGGAGAAAGCCGACCGATCATTACGCCAATCAATCTGTTTATGAACACACGCATCAATCAAGACGGGAGTATCTCGGTTGAAACACCGCCTTCAAAAGCAGGTGATGCTATCGTACTGAAAGCGTTGATGGACGTTCGTCTTGGCATTGCAGCTTGCAGTGTGTCCGAAAGCAAGTGCAATGGCGGTAAATGTTCTCCTATCAAAATCAGTATTGAAGATTAACGAATTCAATTTATCTGTGGAATCGAGAACGCAAAAGGAAATTGGGAATACTAATAAAAGTGGTAGAATGAGAATATAAGAAATGCAGTAATGAATCAGATTGACCATAGAGCGTGTATTTGCTGACGCAAAGGAAAAACACGCTATGAGATACACAGTTCAGAGGGTTGGTAAGGCTTAAAATGTAGGTCTTGCTTACTTACTTTCTCGTGCATGAATAAAAAAGCCGATAAAATGGAAGAAGAATGTTATGATTCCTTCACTTTTAAATGTTTTTTGCACATAAATTCTAAATATCTTTAAACTTCATAAAAATACATACGAAAACGCCATTGCAGTATAGCCTGCAATGGCGTTTATCTTCAGTCTGAGAAGCCGGATCATAATATCCATCTGCTGTTACTGTATAACTAAAACACACCGACTAAGTAAATGGTTAAGTAAAGGCTGTGTTATCCGTACAGTAGATTCTTAGCTTGGGGAAGGGGAAACCTTAAACAATCGAAAGCGATTAAGGAATCAAAACCGGGAATTTGGTATTAAAAAGTAGAATTTACTATGAGAAGCACAGTAAACTTTTCTTTGAGTATTCTCCGGGGGAAACAGAGATAACGCGCAAAAATTCTTAATGGTTAACAAGTGGTTATAAGTACTGTGAATATTTCTACATTTTTAGAAAATTTTTTTATAATTGCTGATGGCGGACGCAATGATAGTTGCCGCTTCTTTATGTCCCTTGACATCTCCGTCTACTGCCGTTGTTTTGTTTTCAAGACGTTTATATACCTCAAAGAAGTGGCACATTTCATCGAAAACGTGTTTTGGAAGGTCGTTTATATCTTTATAGTTATTGTAATTGGGATCGCTAAAGGGTATAGCTATGATTTTTTCATCATTTCTTCCGTCATCAATCATGGAGATGACTCCGATGGGATAGGCTCTTACCAGCGTAAGAGGATCCAGACTCTCGGAGCAGAGCAGCAGTACGTCAAGTGGATCGTTATCATCGCCGTAAGTAAGCGGGATAAAACCGTAATTCGCAGGATAATGAGTAGAGGTGTGAAGAATTCTGTCAAGAATAATCATTCCGGTCGATTTATCAAGCTCGTATTTCTTTTTGCTGCCCTTGGCAATTTCTATCACACAGATAAAATCTTCGGGAGAAATTCTTTCGGGAGCCATGTCATGCCAAATATTCATAATGCTGCCTCCTGTTGTAGTAATTTAAGAAATAGCGCTTTTTTTCTGAATTTTTTTCTGCTGTTTTTTTTCTGCTTCTGCAGCTTCCAAGCTTTTAATAATCGATTGAGCTTTCTTTTTTCGTATGACGGGAGGAATAACAATCGCCGCTGCAAGAACCGCTATTGCCGCTATAAGCAAAGTAATATCAACGGCAATGGAATAAGGAGCGCCGAAGAGAATGCTTTTTATACTCGTGTCGAGCGTGGAAATCGTAGTTATAGCATTTTCACCGGAATATGAGTCTGCGTCGGAGAGAGCGGAGAGTGTTGTTCCTGTTTTTATTGTCATACTTTCGGTTTTTAAAGTGCCGTCGGAAAGGAGAGCCGGCTGTGAGGATTCCACCGTGAGGTTGGTTCCTTGGATAAGCATACTATACGAGGAGTATAGTGTGCCGGTTGCTTTTATTGTTACTCCGGCGCTTGTCTGGAGTTCTCTTACGTTAATAGCGTATCCGGAACCGCCCGATACGGTAAGTTTTCCTCCCGACAAGGCTACTCTTGAAAAGTCGGCGCGAATTCCGTCGATTCCGCCGTTAATATTATATGTTCCTTCGGTTATACTGAGCTTGTCGGTATTTTTTATGGAATTGCAAAGAATTCCAGTTTCCCCTCCCTCGAGTGTTAGGGTGCCCGATCCGCGGATTACGACATTTCCGCCGATGTAAAGCGCAGCCTTGGAAGCTTTTATATAATTGTTGCCTTTCAGGATAACGGTGGCGCCGTCTGCAATTTTCAGACCGTATTCATCATCAGTGTCGATTTTCAGATTGGTAAGCGTCAGGGTATCAGAAGGATTATGCCACTCATAGCCGTCACCGTGAATGTTTTGCTTGGGGTTGAGAATGCTTACTCCTTCGGTAAGTGTGTTGCCGGCGCATATACAGAGCGCCGTTATCGCAGCGAATATGATTATGACGAACGATAGGCTGAGAGGCTTTGAAATCCGGATCATTTTAATTACCATGCCTTTGTAAAGAATTTCTTTTTGGGACATATGTTGTCCGCATGCAGGGGCAATAGAACAGGATGAATAAAACTTTATTGGCATACATCACAATGATTATTGTACAGTTGCGCCCCGGTTTTTTCGTCAGACGATACAAATTGAGGAGGCAAGAGTGACTCCTCTGCTAACGAAATTTGTGAAGTATGACGGGGAAGATGCAAGCAAATACGTAACAAAGGCGTTTGCCGTGCACCCGGCAGTGTCGCCTTAGCTATAATAATAGCATAAAAGTATTAACAAATCAAGAACGATTAAGCCATTAGTGCAGATATGATACATATAAAAAAGAATAAGGTATAGAGCATAAAAAAGAGCGGAACGCAAATTATGAATTTTTTATGCAGCGTTTTATGCCTGAACAAATACATTCCGAGTACGGCTCCCGCGCCTCCTCCGACGGCGGACAAAAGAAGCAGGGTTGATTCTGGTATTCTCCATTTCTTTTTCTTTGCTTTGATTTTGTCGGCGGCATATAAGATAAAAGTTATGATATTAATGGCGATTCCCCAGGCAAGAAAAGGGGTGGGATATTTTAGTATGAAGAGACCGATGCAGGTTAACCTATACATTTTTATTATTGTTCACTCACTTAAAATGGAGTTTCCTTTCCTTACTGAGCAGAAAAGAATCCCAATCGGACATTTTTAAGGCAATACCGTCGGGTGTATAGCTAACGCCTTTATTGGACATTTGTTTGCCTCTATTCCGTCAACCTTCACAAATCTCTTCGGCAGAGGAGTCGCTCTTGCCTCCTCAATATGCATTGTCTGACGAAAAATCTGACGGCGCAACTGCACAAGAATCATTGAGCGTATTGCCTTAGGACTGCTTTCATTTTATTATATCATTTTTTTGAATAAATTACAATACTTTTTGATGTTGTTATATCTACTATTGATGAATAAGATCTTTAAGGCAGCGCCGCACAAATTCACGGTTTTCGCAGTGACGGCATAATTGCTTGTCCATTTTTCCGTCATACTTGACCAATTTTGTCGGTAGCGGAGACCCGCTTTCCTCCTCAGTCGGTGGGGTGGCAAAACAGGGTGCGCATCTGTACCGTCGAATCGTGTAGAGTTGCCTTGCTTCTGAATTTTTGATAATAGTCCTATTTGCACAAAATAATTTCATAATTTGTTTACAGTTATATAAAAATAATAATTGACAAAATTATGAATATGTTGTAAAATATCATATAGTAATAGAATATAATGTCGATATATTTCAGATAATGCGGTTTTGAAGTTTCTACCCGACCTCCGTAAATGGTCGGACTATCGGCGAATATCAGGACATCTGATTTTTGCCGTGGATTGATTTCACGGCTCTTTTTGTTTCATACCGGAATTGCGGCAAATGTGCGGCGTTAACAAAGGGGGAGTGTGTTGTGAAGCTTCTTGAGGAGCGCATCAGAAAAGACGGAAGGATTCTTCCTGGGGATGTTCTTAAGGTGGATAGCTTTTTGAACCATCAGATTGATGTTCCGTTTTTGTGTGAGCTCGGAAGGGAATTTTATCGGTTGTTTTCCGATTGCGGGATAACAAAGATACTGACAATTGAAGCTTCTGGCATTGGACTTGCCTGTATTACCGCTCAATACTTCGGCGTTCCGGTTGTTTTTGCAAAAAAATCCCGATCCAGCAATATATCGAGCGAAGTTTTTTGCAGCACGGTTGAGTCCTATACTCACGGAAACACAAATCATATTATCGTTTCAAAGCAATATCTACAATCTAACGATAACGTTCTTATAATTGATGATTTTCTTGCTACCGGAAATGCGCTGTGCGGGCTTATATCGATTTGCAGGCAAGCGGGCGCTGGGATTGCCGGATGCGGAATTGCCATTGAAAAGCAGTACCAAGGTGGCGGTGATGCGCTCCGTAAGCAGTACAGAATCGAATCTCTTGCCAAAATTGCTTCCATGAGCATGGGAAACGGTATTGTCTTTTGCTGAATAAGTTTTTTGACGTATGAGGAATTATCGAAAGCAACGCTTTCTTTAATTAATATATTTATAATTTTTATCGGAGGAACAACAATGTTCAGAAAAATTGTTTCCATTGCGCTTGCCGCAGTGATGCTTGCAGGACTTTGTCTTGTTTTTGCTTCCTGCAGCAAAGATGACGGTGAGTTCAAAATCGGAGTTATCCTTCTTCACGACGAGGATTCGACCTATGACCTTAACTTTATCAACTCGGTAAAAGCCGCTGTTAAGGAACTCGGTCTCAAGGACAGCCAGCTTATTCTTAAGAGAAATATCCGTGAATCCAATGAATGCTATGAGGCGGCAGAAGATCTTGTAAACGATGGTTGTGACATCGTTTTTGCCGACAGCTTCGGTCACGAGGATTTTATGATCAAGGCTGCCAAGCAATTCCCCGACGTACAGTTCTGCCATGCAACCGGTACAAAGGCTCATACTGAAAAGCTTTCCAACTACCACAACGCATTCGCAAGCATTTATGAAGGAAGATATTTAGCAGGTGTTGCCGCAGGTCTTAAGCTCAACGAAATGATCGATGCCGGCGAGTTCACCGCTGAGGAAGCCAAAATCGGTTACGTCGGAGCCTTTACCTATGCAGAGGTTATTTCCGGCTATACCTCTTTCTATCTTGGCGCAAAATCCGTTTGCCCCACCGTTACGATGGATGTTCAGTTCACGGGAAGCTGGTATGATGAGGTTGCGGAAAAGAATACCGCGCTTTCTCTCATTAACGGCGGTTGTAAGCTTATAAGCGGACATGCTGATTCTATGGGCGCACCTACCGCTTGCGAGGAAAAGGGCGTTCCGAATATCGCCTATAACGGAAGTACTGTTGAAAGCTGCCCCAGTACCTTTATTGTCTCTTCCAGAATTGATTGGACTCCTTATTTTAAGTACATTTGCCAGCAGGTTATGGACGATAAAGCAATAGATACCGATTGGACGGGAACGCTTGCCACCGGTTCTGTGGCTCTTACCGAGATCAACGATAAGGCTGCGGCTGAGGGAACTGCTCAGAAGCTTGAAGAAGTAAAGAAACAGCTTATGGACGGAACTCTCCATGTATTTGATACCGCTTCTTTCACTGTAAAGGGTGAAACTCTTACTTCCTATATGGCTGATGTGAATACTGATGCTGCTTTTGAAAAGGACACTGAGGTAATCAAAGACGGTTATTTCCATGAGTCCGAGTATCGTTCTGCTCCATATTTCGATATCCAGATTGATGGTATTAATCTTCTTAATACCAATTATGGCGAATAATATATAGTTATATCTGTTCGCAGTGCATTGCATTTAAGCCCCTTTTATTATTAAAAGGGGCTTAAATAGGGTATTGGCAAAGCGTCAACATATTGATTTTCCGGAGGGTAAATGTGAATAAAACGATTGCGTTGGAATTGAAGAATGTTTCCAAATATTTCGGAAGCGTCATAGCAAACAAAAATGTTGATTTGAACTTATATAAGGGTGAAATCCTTGCGGTGCTCGGTGAAAACGGGTGCGGGAAAACCACTCTCATGAACATGATCGCGGGAATCTATTATCCTGATGAAGGAAAGATATATGTTGACGGCAAAGAGGTGATTATTCGTTCTCCCAAAGATGCGTTTGGGTACAAAATCGGAATGATACACCAGCATTTCAAGCTTGTAGATGTTTTTTCTGCAAGCGAAAATGTTATTCTCGGAACAAAGGACGGGAAAAAGTTCAGAATTAAGGACGTGAATAAAACTGTTCTTGACATCTGTAACAAATACGGTTTTAATATCGATCCGAAAAAGAAAATTCATGAGATGTCAGTTTCAGAGAAGCAAACCGTTGAAATCATTAAGGTTCTTTATCGGGGCGCCGATATTCTTATACTTGACGAGCCTACGGCGGTGCTCACTCCTCAGGAGACAAGCAAGCTTTTCGATATTTTGAAAAGAATGCGTGACGACGGAAAATCCATCATTATTATAACGCATAAGCTTCACGAGGTTTTATCCATTTCCGATCGTGTTGCGGTGCTCAGAAAGGGCGAGCATATCGCTACTGTCAATACATCGGAAACAAATGAAACAGAGCTTACTGAAATGATGGTCGGTAAAAAGATTTCCCTTAATATTTCCAGAAGCGAGCCGGTAAATGCCGAGAAGCGGCTGGAGGTATCCGGAATTACAAGTACCAATGCCGACGGTATTAAAGTCCTCGATAATGTTTCCTTTCATGTGAACAGCGGAGAGATACTCGGCATTGCAGGGATTGCCGGAAGCGGTCAGCGGGAGCTTCTCGAAGCTATCGCGGGGCTGCAGCCTATTGATTGCGGAAAAATTACTTATGTGGAACCCCAATCGGGCGAAATAATCAATTTAAGAGATAAAACTCCGCTTCAGATACGTGACCTCGGGGTGCGTCTTTCCTTTGTTCCAGAGGATAGGCTTGGTATGGGACTTGTTGCCAATATGAATATTACAGATAATATGATGCTCAGAAGTTATCGTAAAGGCAAATCAATGTTTCTTGACAGGGAAAAGCCCAAAGCACTTGCGGAAAATATTATCCAAAGCCTTGAGGTAGTGACACCCGGCGTGACGACACCTGTCAGAAGATTGTCGGGCGGAAACGTTCAAAAGGTTTTGGTAGGAAGAGAAATCGCCTCTGCTCCGTCGGTGTTGATGGCGGCGTACCCGGTTCGCGGACTTGATATTAATTCTTCCTATACGATCTATAATTTGCTAAATAAGCAAAAGCAAAACGGTGTTGCCGTTATTTATGTCGGAGAAGACCTTGATGTGCTTACAGAGCTTTGCGACCGTATTATGGTTATTTGTTCCGGCAGAATTACCGGAATACTTGACGGAAGAGCCGCTGTGAAAGAAGAAATAGGATTGCTTATGACTAAGCATGATATAAGCGGTGCTGAAAACATTTTTAAGGAACAGGAGGCTTGAATTTTATGTCTGTTGAAAATAAGGCTTTTCATCATGAACCTCTGTTTCGTATTGTCAAGCGGGATGCAATACCGCTGAAAAAATCCATTTTTATTCGAGCTGCAGCTATAGTTCTTGCATTTTTATTTTGTGCATTGATTTCATTTATATTGATAAAAGCCGATCCGCTATCCTTCTATGAAGCAATATTCAACGGCTCTTTTGGAACTCAAAGAAAGGTATGGAAGCTGCTCAAGGATATTGCGGTTCTGCTCTGCATTTCCTTGGCTGTTACCCCGGCTTTCAGAATGAAGTTTTGGAACATCGGGGCAGAAGGACAGGTGCTTGTCGGTGCACTTGCTTGTGCGGCTTGTATGTATTATATGGGCGGAAAAGTTTCCGATCCTCTGATCATTTTATGTATGCTCGCGGCTTCTGTGATCGCTGGAATGATATGGGGAGGAATTCCTGCTGTATTTAAAGCGCGCTGGAATACAAACGAAACACTCTTTACACTTATGATGAACTATATAGCAACATTCCTCGTTGCATATTTCCTCATTAAGTGGACGCCTAACGGTTCCAGTTCTCTCGGAGAACTGAAATACGGACATTTGCCGCGTCTTTATAATGAATATTTGCTTATCATTTTAATTGTTGCTGTATTAACGGTGTTGATGCATATATATTTGAATTACAGTAAGCACGGTTATGAGATATCGGTTGTTGGAGAAAGCAGAAAGACCGCGAAATATATCGGCATCGATGTGAAAAAAGTTATCATCCGAACTATGCTCTTTTCGGGAGCGCTTTGTGGACTTGCCGGATTTCTGCTTGTCGGCGGTCTTGACCATACCGTTACCGAAAACACGGTCGGCGGTCTCGGTTTTACTGCCATAATGGTTTCATGGCTGGCAAAGTTTAAACCTTTCTATATGATGTTAACCTCCTTTCTTCTTGTTTTTTTGGATCAGGGCGCGGCTCAGGTATCGCAGAATTTTGACGTAAGTTCCGCTTTCCCGAATATTATAGTCGGAATTATTCTGTT
>USPP01000049.1 GCA_900556615.1 uncultured Eubacteriales bacterium | reverse complement strand
GAACCGTTCGCAAAGCGTTTGCTTTGCGGCGGGAACAGAGGCGGCTGTTTTCATTATCTCCACAATTTCATCGATATTGTCAAGAGCGATTTTATATCCTTCGAGAATATGAGCTCTTGCTTTAGCCTTTGCAAGCTCGAAAACCGTACGGTTTTTGATAACACTTTCCTGATGCGCAATATAGTTATCAAGCACCTGAGGAAGAGAAAGCACCTTCGGTTCGCCGTTTACAATGGCAAGCATATTGATGGAACAGGTATCCTCAAGCTGAGAATACTTATAGAGTTGATTTAAAATAATTTCACCGTTCGCATCACGGCGGTAATCAAATACAATTCTGATACCGTGCTTACTTGATTCGTCGCGGACGTCAATAATACCGTCGATTTTCTTTTCCTTAACCAGATTTGCAATCGATTCGATCAGCATACTTTTATTGACCATATAAGGAATTTCGGTAATAATGATCTGATGCTTTTCATCGTTTATTTCAGCTTTGGAACGAACCTTTATTCTTCCGCGTCCGGTCGTATAGGCTTCAAGAATCCCGTTTACACCATAAATAGTAGCGCTGGTCGGAAAATCCGGTCCCTTGATATAATCCATAAGCTGCGGAACGGTACATTCCGGATTATCCATACGGAAAACGGTAGCGTCAATAACCTCTCCGAGATTATGAGGAGGTACGTTCGTAGCCATACCTACCGCAATGCCGACCGCTCCGTTTACAAGAAAATTCGGAAAACGGCAGGGAAGAACGGAGGGCTCGTCCCGGGTATTATCAAAGTTTTTGTCCATCTTTACGACATTTTTTTCAAGATCGCGCATCATCTCGTCGGAAAGCCTTGCCAGTCTTGCCTCGGTATAACGGTATGCGGCAGGCGGATCTCCGTCTATAGAGCCGAAGTTACCCTTTCCTTCAACAAGCTGATAACGATATGAAAAATCCTGAGCCATTCTCACCATAGTACCGTAAACCGCACTGTCGCCGTGAGGATGGTAACGTCCAAGAACATTACCGACCGTCGTCGCAGATTTACGGAAAGGATTGTCGTGAGTGAGATTATCCTCATACATAGCATAAAGAATTCGTCTCTGTCCCGGCTTCATACCGTCTCTGACATCGGGAAGCGCTCTTGAGATGATGACGCTCATTGCATATTGAATAAAGGAGTTTTTAACCTCTTTTTCCATTTCCACGTCAACAATTTTTTGATTCGGATATTCGTAATTGACTATTTTTTCTTCTTTACTCATATTGATTCCTTTCGGGATATTTTTCCGCATTTCTCAAAAGAAATGCTCAAAGTGCAGACAAATCAAATCGAGGCTTTGCCACAAATCCTATTTAGGATGTTTTTTAAAAAAGTGCCCTAAAAACCGCAAATATTTTTAAAGCAATACCGCACAATGCTTGTTGTACAGCCGCGCCGCCGGATTTTTCGTCAGATAATACCATTGAGAAGGCAAGAGGACTCTCTGCCCATAAAATTTGTGAAATAGGATGAAGAGAGACAAGCAGATTGCCGTCAGGGTACAAGCCATAAATGATACGGTGCTGTCCTAAGACCGTCTCCTTTCCGTCGGATATGATATAGAACCGGTATAACGCTTTATTTTTAGTTTGTACATTTTAAAAAGAAACGCTTTGTAAAAGAACGGTTTTCATTTTTTCTGTAAGAAATAAAAATCTTTAAGGACGCCGATTTATCCACACCTGTGGAAAACTATTGTGGAAAACTCTGTATATTCTTTATTTTATCTGTGGAAAATTTTTATTTTCTTTTAAAGTAATTCCGCCGGGTTCTGACGGTATAGCTGCGCAGTATCATTTTTTATCAGACGATACAAATTGAAGAAGCAAGAGTGACTGCTCTGCCGACAAAATTTGTGAAGTATGATAAAAGAAGCCGTCAAGATGCAAACCGTGGATTATGAGATATCGCCTTGAAAAAGACAAAAATTTTACACATCAAGATTTTCCGCATATCTTGCGTTTTCTTCGATAAACTGTTTTCTTGGTTCAACATCATCTCCCATAAGAAGAGAAAACATCTCATCACAAGCCATTGCATCCTCAACCGTAACGCGAAGAATGGTTCTTGTTTCAGGATCCATAGTGGTTTCCCAAAGCTGGTCGGGATTCATTTCACCAAGACCTTTATATCTGTCGGCACGAATTTTGTCTCCGCCGCCGAGCTTTTGAATACATACGTCTCTTTCTTCATCCGAGAAAGCGTAAAGTTCCTCTCCTTTCCCGCTTTTTCTGAATACCTTATAGAGTGGAGGCTGTGCAAGATAAACATGTCCGTCCTCTATAAGCTTTCTCATATGGCGGAAGAAAAAGGTAAGAATCAGTATTCTGATATGTGACCCGTCTACGTCGGCATCCGCCATGATAATAATTTTTCCATAGCGGAGCTTATTTACATCAAACTCTTCTCCGATTCCGCAGCCGAGCGCCTGTATAATCGGAATCAGAGAAAGATTGGAATACACCTTGTCCGCTCTTGTCTTTTCAACGTTAAGTACTTTTCCGCGCAGAGGAAGAATTGCCTGAAAACGAGGATCCCGTCCGCTCTTTGCGGAACCTCCCGCAGAATCTCCCTCAACAAGATAAAGCTCCGTCAAATCCGAGCGCTTTTCCTGACAGTCGGCAAGCTTTCCGGGAAGAGTAAGACCGGTGCTGAGCGCACTTTTTCTCGTTTGTTCTCTTGCTTTTCTTGCCGCTTCTCTTGCGCGGGAAGCGCTGATGGCTTTATCCAAAATTGCTTTTGCAATTGCAGGATGCTCTTCAAAATATTCTCCGAGCTTTTCGGTTACAAGATTATCCACAAACGTTCTGATATCGGAGTTTCCAAGCTTTCCCTTTGTTTGCCCCTCAAATTGTGCGTCGCGCAGCTTTACGCTTATAATCGCGGTAAGACCTTCCCTGGTATCCTCTCCTGTAAGGTTCTTATCATCGTTTTTAAGCATGCCTTTTTTTCTTGCATAATCATTTATGACTTTAGTAAGAGCGGATTTAAAACCTGTCTCATGCGTTCCGCCCTCGGGAGTAATAATATTATTTGCAAAAGACATCAGCGTTTCGTCATATTTATCGGTATACTGAAAAGCAACCTCGGCAATCGTAAACTCCTTCTGCGCTTTCATATAGATAATCTCGTCATTGATAAGATTACAATGTTTAAGCTTGTTAAGATGCTCTACAAAGCTGACGATACCGCCCTCATAGTGAAGAACCTTTTCAACGATTTCACCGTTTGCTTCGGGAAGCTTTCTTTCGTCGCGGAGAATAATTCTGATACCGGGATTTAAGAAAGCCTGCTCTCTCATTCTGTTAAGCAGAGTATTATATTCGAAGGTTGTTTCTTCGAATATTTCTTTATCAGGCATAAAACGGACATAGAGTCCACGTTTATCGCTTTTTCCCACATAAGTAAAGGGCTCGTCGGATTTTCCCCGTCTGAAGCTTCCCTTATAGGTTTCTCCGTTATAGGTATCCTCATAGCGGAACCATTCCGAAAGCGCATTCACAACAGAAGCGCCGACTCCGTGAAGACCGCCCGAAATATTGTATCCGCCGCCGCCGAATTTACCGCCTGCATGAAGAATGGTAAAAACAACGTCAGGGGTAGGAATTTTCATCTTATGGTGAATTGCGGTAGGGATTCCCCGTCCGTTATCTCTGACAGAAGCGCTCCCGTCATCGTGAAGCGTAATAATAATATCGCTGCACTCTCCTGCAAGAGCCTCGTCAATAGAATTATCCACAATCTCATATACAAGATGATGCAGACCTCTTACCGAGGTGGAGCCGATATACATTCCGGGACGTTTTCTTACCGCTTCAAGTCCTTCCAATACTTGTATTTGGTTTTCATCGTAATTTTGAGTCATATTTTTATCCTTTCGGTTTTCGTAACTTATTTTTTTATAACCTGAAGCTTATCCTTTTAAAAATCAAATTCTGCCGATAAGCGATGACGTCGATATTTGAGAAAAAACAACTTCATCGGATTCCGTCAAAATAAAAGATTTCGGAAGCTCGTTGACGATAGTTTCGGTAAAACCGGCTTTATCTGACGATTTCAGAAATTCTCTTGTATCGGGAGACACCGTCGCCGTATCCATATCGAATATTCCGATGATTTCTTTTAAAAGAATATTTTTGTTATTTCCGGCATGAAGAAACATTTTTTATCCTTTCGTTACTGTTCTTGTTTAAGGCGGTACCGCAATCATACATTCACATCTAATATCTCGACAACACATCTTTTTGCTTCTTTTCCGACATCCGTTATCCATATCGCCGGCAGTGGAACCGCTATCTCCTGCCTCTTTAGCTTTGTTCAGACTGACAAAAAAACCCTCTGATGGCGCTCTTAATCGCCAAACTCACGGTATTGCCTTAAATTTTCATTACGAAGTTAAACTTCCGTTATTAATATAAAAAACCTTTGCTTCGGTATCAATCAAATCACAGGAGGTAATCATAACCTGTCTTCCGCTGATACCGCTGAGAAGATATTTTCTTCTTGCTTCATCAAGCTCGGAGAGAATATCATCAAAGAGAAACACCGGATATTCGCCTCCGTATTCTTTTGAAAGCTCTCCTTCGGCAATTTTCATGGCTAGAGCAATGCTTCTCTGCTGTCCCTGAGAGGCGAAAGCCCTCGCGTCGTTTCCGCCAAGCTCTATTTTAAGATCGTCCTTGTGTATACCGTAAAGAGTAGCGCCTGCTTTAAGCTCTCTCTGCATATTTTCAGTAAGGAGCTTCATATATTCATCATATGTTTTCGGAAGCATATACGAAATAGAGACGCTCTCCCTCCCCGATGTCATATCCGAAACAATTTTGTTTACAAGACCTTCTAACTTTTCAACATATAAATTTCGCTTTGAGGAAATCAGCTCGGCTTCTTTTGCAAGCTGCTCCGACCATACTTCCGCCGTATTAAGAAATACGGAATCATCTCTTCTTTCCCGGCTCATTTTAATCAGAGCATTTCTTTGAGTCAGAACGGAATTATATTTTTGAAGAGAACGCAAATAGGAAGGATCAATCTGAGAAATTGCGGAATCAAGAAATCTTCTCCGCATGGAGGGACCGTCTTTCACAACCGAAAGATGTCCGGGACAGAACAAAACGGCTCGGAAGTTTCCTACCATTTCCGAAAGCTTCGTGATTGGAACGCCGTTAATACGGCAAAATCTTTTTCCGGAATCTGCAATCCAGCGAAGTGTCATATTCAAATCCCGTCTTCCGTTATAAAAAGTCATATTGATTTCCGCAAATTCTGCTCCAAAGCGCACAAACTCGTTTTCGCGCGCCGTACGAAAGCTTCTTATACCGGCAAATAAAAATACTCCCTCAAGAAAATTTGTCTTTCCTTGTCCGTTTAAACCGTTTAAAACAGTCACATCGGAGGAAGGCTCCAACACGGCATATTCAATATTACGGAAATTTTTATATTCAATACGTTTGCATATCATTTATTCAGTCTTACCGGAAGGACAAGAAGAAGAAATTTATTGTTCTCGTCCTCTTCATCCGGCTCAATCGTCATACCCATCAAAGGAGAAGTCATGGAAATATTGACCTTCTCACTGTCACATACCTTGATTGCTTCATGAAGAAAACGACAGTTAAAGCCGATCTCAATATTATCTCCGTTCTGATCAACCAATATCTCGTCGTTTACCCTTCCCGTAACGGAGGAGGAGGAAACAGTGAGAATTCCGTCTTCCAAATTACAAATAACCGGGCTTTTAATTTGTCCCTGCTGTTTTTCTTCGGTGACAAGCAGAGCTCTCTCAAGTGCGCCGGCAAATTTTTTGGTATCCGCCTTTATAAATATTTTCGGGGATTTCGGGATAAATCTGTCATAGTCGACATACTGTGCGTCGATAAGACGGGTAAAAATAATAAATTTTCCGATAAAGAACATAATATGCTTTCTGGCAACATTGATTTTAAGAGTATCCTCGGAATCATTTATAAATCTTATCAGCTCTGCTATCGTTTTTCCCGGAATAATAATATTAAAATTCAGTTCGGCGGCAGTGCCGACATTTTCAATATCGCATATCCGACTAAATACGGCAAGACGGTTTCCGTCGCAGGTAACCGCAGTAATTTTATTTCCGTTTACCGCGAGATCAAGACCATTCAGCTCCGGTCTGGGATTGTTTACTGCGATAGCAAACTGCGTTTTCTGAATCAGATTTTTCAGATCGCAATGCTTTATGGTAAATCCCCTGTCTCCGTGAAGCTCGGGAAGATCGGGAAAATCCTTTCCGGAAAGCGCTTGAAGCTCGAATCTTGCTTTTCCGGAGGAAATCACGGTTCTCAGGCTTTTTTCATCGGTTTCAACCGTAATATTTCCTTCCGGCATAGTTCTTACGATTTGAATAAAACGGGACGCATTGATAATAATACACCCTTGCTCCGACACCGTACATTCGAAAGAGGTTTTAAAACCTTTTTCAAGATCATAAGCGCATATATCGCAGGAGCTTTCTGACGTCGTACGAAAAAGAATTCCTTCTGTGGAGGCGATAGTACTTTTATTGGAAGCAAAACCCGCGGCGGGAAGCGTTACTTCAAGGAGGTCGTTTTTTTCGGCTGTGATTTTCATATTGTTTCCTTTCATTTTTCTCTGCCGCAGGGCGGCGTATAAATAGAAAAATATAAATATAAACTTTAGTAGTAATAGTAGTAGGGGGTGTTGAAACTGTGGAAAAGCTTGTCCGATAGTATAAAAAAGCGTTTTTTTTGTTATTTTTTTAGGATTTTCCTGTTGAAAACAGGTTTAAAAGAGAAAATATTTTCCACAGTGTTGAAAAGCTTGTGGAAAACTTGTAGATTTCTCTGAGGAAAACTCCGTTTATTTTGACTTTTGAAAACCTACGATTTGATAGTTTTAATCAGATCGTTAATTTCCGCTTCAAATAAGGGATCCGTCTGTAATCTTTTTTCCACTGTATCGATAGAATTGATAATTGTCGTATGATCTCTGTTAAATTCCCTTCCGATTGCGGGGAGAGACCGGTCTGTAAGTTTTTTGATGATGTATACGGCTATGTGGCGTGCGGAGCTTATACTGCTTATCCGTTTTTTGCTTTTCATATCTTCTATCGAAATGTTGTAATGTGAGGATACCGTATGAAGAATTTTATCAATTGTAACGTTTACAGGCTCGGAGCCTACCATTTTATCGGAAATACAGCGTACCGCCAAATCAAGTGTTATCTCTTTTCCCGACAGCATACTCTGCGCGGAGATCTTTTTTACCGCGCCTTCAAGCTGACGGACATTGTTTTTAAGATTCTCGGCTATATAAACCATGACGTCATCCGGCATAGCCATTCCGATTGCGGCAGACTTGAGCTTTATAATGGCGGTTCTCAGTTCAATATCAGGAGGTTCGATATCGGCGGTAAGTCCCGATTCAAAACGTGTGCGCAGTCTTTCCTCAAGAAGCTTAATATCCCTGGGAGGTCGGTCAGAGGTGAGTATGATCTGTTTGTTGTTTTCGTAAAGCTCATTAAAAGTATGAAAAAATTCTTCCTGTGTCGCCTCTCTGCCGGCAATAAACTGAATATCGTCGATCAGCAGGACATCCGATTTCCGGTATTTCTCGCGAAATTCAGAGGTAATATTCCGGCTGATTGAATCTATCATCTGATTTGTAAATTCTTCTCCCTTGACATAGACGACCTTATAATCGGGAAAATTCTTTTTTATTCTGTCGGTAATCGCATAAAGCAAATGAGTTTTTCCCAAACCGGAGGGACCGTATATAAACAGCGGATTATACTGCATTGCCGGATTGGTAGCTACTGCAAGAGCAGCAGCATGAGCGAATTTATTTGAATTTCCGACGATAAAATTATCAAAAGTGTATTCTGAGAAGGCGGCGGGAACGGAGGCCCTGTTTAAGACTTTGGTAGTGCCTACCGTTGAATAAAAATCGGTTTCAGGATTTATTTTTACCGATTCTTTTTTTGCGGCAGCGGACATTTTTTCGGCGGTTTGATTTTCCGATTCAAGAGAACGGATTGTAACGGTAACGGGAAATCCGATTATTTCTGTAAGAGAAGAGGTTATCTGATTTATGTACCTTTTATAAATGATATCTCTTTTAAAATCGCTTTTTGAAAGAAATACGGCGGTGTCGTCCGTGAGAATGGTAAGCTTGAGTTCTTCAAACCAAAGCCGCATGATGGTATCCGGGTAATCATTATCTTGCTGTAATTTTTTTTTGGTAAGAGACCATATTTCATCAAATTGCGATGAATCAGATTGTGTTATCATTACGGCTTTTGTACCTTTCTCTTTTGTTATTTTGCTTCAAATATTTATATAACAATATTAATATAGTTATATATAATAATAAACTAATTTTCGAAAAAATTCAATATTATTTATTAAAATTTACTTAACATTAATTTAATATTTACAGAGATGTAATATTTGTTGTTATGTATTTTGTTTTTACAGAAAAATAATAATTTAGGTTACTCTTGAAAGAGAAAGAGAACGTCTTTCCACTTTCTTTCTATGAAGAAAGAAAGTTCCAAAGAAAGTCACCAAAGGAAGAAACCGCTTGATTTTCGGACAAAAAGTCCGAAAATCTTACGCATGGTTTCCTCGCAGTTACCGCAAAGCGGTCACTGC